>NZ_CP074148.1:0-90433 GCF_019968745.1 Serratia sp. JSRIV001
GCCACGCTTTCATCGGCGGCAGTACCGGATCAGGTAAGTCCTGGACGACAGCCAAGATCATTGAGCAAATGACTGGGCTCTCCACGGCTAACGCCATCGTTTTTGATCTTCATGGTGAATACTCGCCATTGGTGGGCCAAGGCATTCATCACTTCAAGGTGGCCGGTCCTGCCGATGTTGAGGCTAAACGCACCATTGATGACGGAGTGCTTTACCTGCCTTACTGGTTGCTTTCGTATGAAGCACTCGTGGCAATGTTTGTTGACCGTAGTGACCAGAATGCGCCCAACCAGGCCATGATCATGTCCCGTGAGATCAACCAGGCCAAAAGGAAGTATCTTGAGGATGGTGACCAGAAGGAAATTCTGAAGCACTTCACCGTGGATAGCCCGGTTCCATTCGATCTTGATGTTCTTATGGGCAGGCTGAACGAGATCAATGTGGAGATGGTTCCAGGGGCAACGCCCGGTAAAGAAAAGCAGGGTGATTTTTTTGGAAAGCTCGCCCGGATGATCTCCCGGCTAGAGAACAAAATCTCAGATAGACGCCTAGGTTTCATATTCAGCGGTGGCGGTGACGTTTTGGATTTTTCTTGGCTTGAAAAATTCACCACGGCCATGCTCGGAAGCTCTGAAGAGAATGGCAAAGCGGGTATAAAGATCATCAACTTTTCCGAAGTTCCATCAGACGTTCTCCCTCTGATCGTTTCCCTTGTCGCTCGAGTCACCTTCTCTGTCCAACAGTGGACGCCATCCGAACTACGTCATCCGATTGCGCTTTTGTGTGACGAAGCGCATCTCTACATGCCTCAACGAAACATGGCGGAGTCAGCCGACGATATTTCCCTGGATATTTTCGAGCGCATAGCCAAGGAAGGCCGTAAGTACGGTGTCAGCCTCATCGTGATAAGCCAGCGTCCCTCCGAAGTGAACAAGACGATGCTCAGTCAGTGCAGCAACTTCGTGTCCATGAGGCTGACCAACGCCGAGGATCAGGGCGTTATCAAGAGGCTTTTGCCAGATAGCCTCGGTGGGTTCAGCGACATCTTGCCGACTCTCGATACAGGCGAGGCCTTGGTTGTTGGCGATGCGAGTCTGCTTCCAAGCAGAATCAGGATCGATGAACCCATAAACAAACCGAATAGCGGTACGGTCAATTTCTGGGATGAATGGCAAAAGCCTGTCAAAAATAAGAGACTGTTGATTGCGGTAGAAAACTGGCGTAAGCAAAACATCCAGTAATTACTTTATTGACTGTATAAAGTATCGCCGTTCCCTATGAAGTCTCAAGCGCACCACGTGCTTGAGACCTCATAGGGCTGAAGATTATTTTTTGAATGACACGATGCCCTTTAATATTTAATCGGCTAAAGAAATAAATATACGCTCAGTGTCACATATTTTTATTATCTTTTTTGTTTTATCTTTATTCCAATCACAACGGCCAGCGAAAATGATTGCTGCTCCTTCGAGACTTTCAGTATCTGATATATTGAATTTTTCAAGAATGATATCACGCAGACTGCCTAATGGTATTCCTACATCTCTGCACTCAGCAGGATTAAGCCATTCAATATCATTATTTGAGTTATATAACGTTCCCCAATAAAATCTATGTGCATTTTTAGTCATCGGTTCTGCATCGGGAAATTTCACAAATAAATTCTTGGCTTTATATTTATATTCACCTAACGGGATAATTGTGTCAGACGTCGCTAACCCTATCCCTCTGATTAAGCTGTGCAGTATTTTTTCAAGTGAGACTCTTGGAACTCGCTTTTGTTCTGACTTTATGGAGTGCACTTTTTTGTTACCAGTCTGAGTCATATCTGAAACACCGCTGACGCCAGACGCTTCGTTGCCTGCTGAAGAAGTTCTGTCAGAATCGTAACTGATTTCTATCGTATCAGACTCGGCAATAATCTGTTTAACTTCAGTCGAATTCCCGACCTCCCTTTGTCGTTGGGACGAAGGTGTAGTTTCCCTACAGGTACAGTATCGGGACCCAAAGCAGGCCTTTTTTCCATCAACGCTTTTCTTCCTGTAAAATGCCTGTTTACGGCAATCAGGGCATACCAGAGAATATCGTAATTTTTCAATGTCGCTGTCAAGTAACTTTTGAAAATCGAGAATAGAGTAAAATTTATCACTACCACCAAACGTACAAATAATATCAAACATATTAAAAACGCCTCCTGTTACGTGTTATTCCCGAGGTAACAAAAAACACCTCAAAATAACACCTTGCTTTTCCTTTCCTTACTTGTCTGTCTCAGCGCATGGCCCAGGAATAATGTTTTTCTGCATAACTGTGCAGCCGGTAAAAGTTCTGTTCGTCACCACCGATAAAAATACCGTTCTCCATGGTCCCCTCCGCCAGTCGTTGTGTGTATCGGTGCGACGCCTCATCCAATTCTGCCCGACTTCCCCATGCTCCCTGCTGCTTACGCCAATTCAACCGCACGGATTTCAGCAGATGAAGTAGCAGGCCACCACGTTGCGCGCATCGCCAACAAAAACCACGTCGCTGTCCGGCCGCATCATTTCGTTCCTCAAATAGACATCGAAGCAGCCCAGCATCATGGCCACCCGCTTTGCCACGAAGCCCCCATACCAGTAATACGCGGTGCGGGGAATGTTCAGCCGGCGACTTTCAGCAATGTTGCCGGTATGAAATGACAGCAGATCTGACTCGGTCAGTTCACGGACCAGTGCTTCGCCCAGGGAATGCAGGCCAACCAGCAGATATTTTTTTATCCGATGGCGCGGATAACCTGAGGGAACTGCAGTAATTTTGTTGCGTTAATGACATATAAGCAATACGACGCAATAACGCGTATAAGACAAAGCATGTGTCGATTTCGCGTCGGAATTTATGGTTTTGACGCTATCACTGTTCAAATGCTCCCGCTGATCCAATTTGCAGCCGCGAGGTTGCCATGCTCAATAAAAAACACCATTTTTCAATTGGTTATTTTTTTTCTGAACCTGTTGTTTCTTAAAAATACAATAGCATTAAACGATCGATAGTGTATTTTCAATTTGTTTAACCTATAGATTAAATCAATCAATCAAGACTGATTGATCTGTTAAACCGATCAATGTATGATGCGTTTCAAGATAAGTGCCAATGTCAGTCCAAAGCCGTTCGCAAGCATCACAGACTCATTGGGCGTTAAATATACAGGGGCGAACTTCCATGGTGTTGTATTTCAAACGTGTTATTTAGAGGCTCAAATTCGGTAACCTGTTGGTCTCTGTGCATGTTCGTCCATTTTTAGGTTTCCACACGAATCCGTGTGATGTGCGTGTTACTGCCATGACGATGGCCATGCCCCTGATACCCAAGCAGAAAAACAGACAGCGTGGTGTTATGACACAAAAAATTCTCAAAAATGCAGCGCTGCGCCTTCTGGTTGAAAGCGGCAGCGTCAGTGCCTTAAACGTGGTTGGGACTGATGGCGGCTGGATATTAAAGGTTAAGTACGGTCTGAGTGAGCAGACCCTGGCGTCACAGGCTCGCCCGGTCAGGGTGTTCAAAAAGCTGGACACATTGGTCATGTACCTCAAAAAAATTGGGGTTGAACAATTTGATATCGATACATCAGGTTATTCCATTGATGCACGCGCCGGCCTCACTCGTCCGGATCGCTCAGTGGCGCTTAAGCGGATACATGAGGCTGCAGCAGAACATGTCAGGCTTCCCCCAGAAAGTCAGTCGGATGAGGGCCGTTAATACCTGTGAGCTGTAAATCGGGTAAGGTATTACCATGACAGAAAATGTATGACATGCCTTATTGAGAATATAAATAGATAACAAATCTATTGCAAAAATATTCAAAAATGAAATGTCAGCGTTGGCTTTAATTTGTCTTAGCTACATTGTTTTTTATTCTAAAAGAATAAACAGCGATGGCTTATCACTACTGGAAGTGGCGTATACATACCCATAAATGCAAGTGGTGACATATCCCTGTGTGCAAGGTTTTTTTATTTTTGTGACAGGATTTTTTACAACGAGTGAATTAATACTATTCAACATTAGGACGAAAAAAATGCAACTGAACAAAATCATGATGGCAGCTGTACTGAGTCTGTCTGCCGTTTCTGTCGCCCATGCCAACCAGGGGCAAGGTGACATCCTGTTCACTGGCTCCATTGTTGATGCGCCTTGCTCGATAGCAGCGGACTCCATCGACCAGACTGTTGAGCTAGGGGCTATTTCCAATGCTGCGTTGAGCGCTAACACTAACACCGGTGAATCAAAGCCGATGCCGTTTACCATTCAGCTGGAGAACTGCATCGTTACAACTGGCACTACCCCAGCCAGTGCCAGCAAGGTTCAGGTTAAGTTCCTGGGGACCACATCCAGCTATGACGCAGATAGCCTGGCACTGGTCGGTGGTAATGCGGCTGGCGCTTACATCCTCCTTAAGCAGGCCGACGGAAAAAAAGTAACGGTTGGTACGCCGACCACCTTGCAGCAGTTTACTGACGGCGCATCTCCGGCTCTGACCTTTACGGCGAGCCTGAAAGGCAATGGTGGTACTGCAGTCATTACGCCGGGTAGTTTTAGCGTCCCCGTCCAATTTCAACTTGCCTACCAGTAAATCTCAATATTTGTTTGACCCGTCCCGTGGCCTGCCGCCACGGGCTATTTCACCAATTGGAGTCAGCCGATGACGTGGATTCAGTGGGGACAGAATCGGGTGGCGCCTTTCCTGTTGATAAGTTTGACCGTCGGTTTCGCGAGTGAGGCCTTCGCCCGTGATGCCGGCCATGGGCGTGTCAGCATGAAAGGGGCTATCGTCGAGCGCCCCTGCGCCATTGATGTGGGGGATCGTGACCAGACGCTGGTAATGGACACAATTCCTGTTAGCCAGATTGTGCGTGACGGGCGAGGCCCTCAGAAGGCCTTTTCCATTCGTCTGGTGGATTGTGTGCTGTCACGGCTTGACCCACATAAACCCGACTGGCAGGGCTTTACCGTGACCTTTGACGGGGAAGGTGACCGGGGGCATTTTGCGGTGTCCGGTGAGGCGAAGGGGGTTGCGGTGGCAATAGCCGACGAGGTGGGCAACCAGGCCCAGCCGGGGCGGATGATGCCCCCGGCCGCTATCATCCCCAGCGAGATGCTCTTGCGTTATACCGTGAATCTGGTTGGCAATCGGGAAACGTTACGTGCTGGGGACTACCACTCGGCAATACGTTTCAGAATGGATTATTACTAAGAGTTTCTCTATGGTGCATTTTTTCCCCCGTACCCTTTCTGCCATGCTCTGTCAAGCGGGGCTCGGCTCCACCCTGTTGCTGGGGTCGGTGGTGTTCGCCCATGCCGATGATATTCAGTTCAACAGCGACATCCTGGATTTGAAGGACCGCAGCAATATTGACCTGAGCCAGTTCGCGCAAAAAGGCTTTATCCTGCCCGGAAGTTACAGTCTGGCGGTGAGTCTCAATACCCAGGTGTGGCCCGAGCAGTCCGTGGATTTCATTGCACCAGAGAATGACCCCAAAGGCAGTCAGGTTTGCCTGACTCCTGCACTGGTTGCCCAGATGGGGCTGACCGACAAGGCGTTGTCCGAACTGACGTGGTGGCACCAGGAGCAGTGCCTGAATGTGGAAAGTCTCAAGGGAATGGAAGTGCGTACTGACCTGGGCACCTCCACCCTGTATCTGAGTATGCCGCACGCCTACCTGGAGTACAGCAGCCCGGACTGGGACCCGCCAGCACGCTGGGAAGAGGGGATCCCGGGGATACTGCTCGACTACAACGTGAACATGCAAAATCAGCAACAGACCCGCGGGGGGGGTGGCAGCGGCACCCGCGTTAGCGGTAACGGGACCACCGGGGCCAACCTGGGGGTATGGCGTTTACGGGCCGACTGGCAGGCACGCTATGACAGTCGTTCGCAGGGCCGGGGTGAAAGCCGTTCGGGGGGGAATGGTGTCAACCTGGACTGGAGTCGTTATTACGCCTATCGCGCCTTGCCGGCGTGGGGCGCAAAACTGACCTTGGGGGAGGATTATCTCAATTCGTCCATTTTTGACAGCTTCCGCTTTACCGGCGCGAGCCTTGTCTCTGATGACAACATGCTGCCGCCGAATCTGCGGGGGTACGCACCGGAGGTGAGTGGTGTGGCACGTCGCAATGCCAAGGTCGTCATCAGTCAGCAGGGCCGCATCATCAAGGAAGTCCAGGTGGCAGCCGGGCCATTCCGTATCCAGGACCTGGACAGTGCCGTATCAGGGCGACTGGATGTGCGGGTTGAGGAGCAGGATGGCAGTGTACAGCGCTTCCAGGTGGATACAGCCACCATTCCTTACCTGACACGGCCTGGACAGGTGCGCTTCAAGACCACGGCGGGCCGGGCTTCCGACTGGAACCACCGTGTCAATGGGCCGACGTTTGCCAGCGGCGAGTTCTCCTGGGGCGTCAGTAACGGGTGGTCACTGTACGGCGGGGGGCTCGCCGGCGGGGATTACGCGGCCGCGTCACTGGGTATCGGGCGTGACCTCCTGGCGCTGGGGGCGCTGTCTGCCGATGTGACGCAGTCACGTGCGCGCCTGCCGGGGGAAGGCAATCAGACAGGGGGCTCTTATCGTCTGAGTTACTCCAAGCGCTTTGTCGAGATCGGCAGTCAGGTGACCTTTGCCGGTTATCGCTTCTCAGACAGTACGTTCATGTCGATGAGCGAGTACCTGCAGGCGCGTGACACAGGCATTAGACAGGGCCGCAACAAGGAAATGTACACCGTTTCCTTCAACCAGTCCTTTGAGTCTCTGGGGTTGAGCACGTACCTGAACTACAGTCATCAGTCCTATTGGGATAAATCGACGACGGAACGCTATGACCTGACGGCATCACGGAACTTTGATGTGGGTCGGTTCAGGAATGTCAGTCTGTCGCTGACGGCCTACCGCAACCGGTTCAATAAAACCGACGACGACGGGATGTACATGTCGCTGTCCCTGCCGTTCGGTGGGTCTGGCCGTGTCAGTTATAACGGCTCGTATTCCTCAGGGGATACGCGTAATTCTGTCGGTTATTACGACCGTCTGAAAAACGGCGATACGTACCAGGTGAGTGCGGGGACGGCGAGAACCGGGGCCGACCTCAGCGGTTATTACGCGCGTCGCGGCTCTCAGGTGGATATTAATGCTTCTGCCAGCTACCGTGAGGGGCAATACAGTGCCGTGGGCTTGTCCGCCAATGGCGGGGCAACGCTGACACGGGAAGGCGGGGCATTGCATCGCAGCGGTCTGATGGGCGGAACCCGCATGCTGATTGACACCGACGGAGTGGCCGGTGTACCGGTCGGTGCCAATGGCAATCCGGTCTACAGTAACCGGTTCGGCAAGGCCGTGGTCGCGGATGTAACCAGCTATTATCGCAACAGCGTGCGTATTGATATTGACAAGTTGGCGGACAATGCGGAGGTGCCGCGCTCGGTGGTACAAAGCACCCTGACGGAAGGGGCGATTGGCTATCGCAAGTTTGAGGTGATTTCCGGCGAGAAAGCCATGGCAGTGATACTGCTGGCTGATGGCAGCGTCCCTCCGTTTGGGGCTAGCGTGCTGAACCAGAAAAAACAGGACGCCGGTATCGTGAGCGACAGTGGTCACGTTTACCTCAGCGGGATACGTCCGAATGAGAAGATGGCGGTGAATTGGAACGGCAGTGTCCAATGTCACGTGACCCTGCCGGCGGTGATACCGACAGGTATGACGACGAATCTGATGCTACCTTGCGTAAAAGAGGCTGCATTACTGAATGATTGAGCCCGGGATACATGGGTCCCGGGGGTATCCCTTACTATTTTTGATGAGCAAGATGAAAATGAAACACAATTTACTAAGAGCCTCCCTTGCGGGTGCGCTGATGCTGGTGCTGATGCCGTCGGTCCATGCCGCGATTTCGCTGGACAGGACCCGCGTGGTGTTTCCGGGGAGCGAAAAGTCAGTGAGTCTGAACGTGAGCAACCAAAATCCGTCACTCCCTTATCTGGCTCAGGGCTGGATTGAGGATGCGAATGGCAACAAGCTGGAGGGGGGCGGACCGCTGACGCTGTTGCCGCCGGTACAGCGCATTGAACCGAAAGGTAAGGGACAGATAAAAATCCAGGCCATGCCGGGGCTGAGTCTGTTGCCACAGGATAAGGAAACGCTGTTTTATTTGAACCTGCGTGAAATTCCGCCAAAGAGCAACAAGCCGAACACATTGCAGATTGCGCTGCAAACGCGCATCAAGCTGTTCTACCGCCCGGCAGCGTTGGCGCAGGCGGCAGCTGAACAACAGACCTCGCCGTTCCAGAATAAATTGACGCTGAGTAAAAGCGGGGACACCTATACGGTGAACAATCCGACGCCCTACTACATCACCCTGATTGGTGCCAGTGCCAAGGCAGGCGGTGACCTGCTCAAGGGGTTTGAGGCCATGATGGTGCCACCAAAAGGCTCAGCACCGTTGGGGGGAAAGGCTTCAGACCTGGGGAACAGCCCGGCACTGGTGTATGTGAATGACTACGGCGGCCAGCCTACGCTGACCTTCCGCTGTGATGGCACTCAGTGCAAGGTTGATGAAAGTCGTCGAGACAAGAAATAGCCATCGGGTGGCCTGTCGCAGGGGAAGGGAAGGAGAAAAAATGAACAGAATGAAGAACCAGGCCTTGTCGCGCACAACGGGAGGCGTGATGTGTGGCCTGTCTGGACTGGTACTGATTGCCCTACTGGCTCCCGTGGCGCAGGCCGGCCTCACGGATGGATTGGTTGAGGGGGACCACGGGGTACTGCATGTGTTCGGTGTTATGACCGAAAGCGCCTGTCGGCTGGAGATGCCGTCGGCCGACCAGACGGTGGACATGGGTAATATCGCGACCGGTGACCTGCAACAGGCCGGTGACCGGGGAACTCCGGTAGCGGTCCAACTGCGCTTGCGTGACTGCATTCGCGGTGCTGCAAACAACCAGGATACGCAGGGCAATGTCAGTTGGAGTCCCAACCAGCCCGCCATGTCCCTGACCTTTGTCAGTGAGCAGGATGGCGCCAACCCGCAACTGGTGCGCGCGAAAGGGGTCAACGGGATGGGGCTGCGCCTCAGCGACAGTGCACAGCGCGACATGCTATTGGGTCAACTGGCGAAGCCGGTGTTTCTGACCCCGGGTAGTGACGTGCTGACGTATTACATCACGCCTGAGCGTACCGGAGCCCCGTTGCAATCGGGAGCCTATTTTGCCAACGTCAATTTCAGGTTGAGTTATGAGTAGAGCACGGCATGGACACAAACAGGGGCAGGAAGCGCGGCGCAGCCTGCTGATGGGGGCGCTGGTCCTTGCGGTCGCGATGCCGTCCGCCATGGCCGCCCCACTGGACGTGAATATCCGGGGTGTGGTCGTGAGTGTGCCGTGTCAGATTAACAATAATACCGATATCAGCGTCAATCTGGGCAATGACCTGCTGACCACCCGAATTCCGGCCAGCAACAGCATCTCAACCGGGAACACCTATGAAACGGAAATCCCCTACACCCTGGATTGCACTGTCGCGGCAGGGGCAGGCCAGCAGGTGAGGATGCAGTTGTACGGGACGTCAGCCGGTTTTGACAACGGGGTATTAATGACTAGCAACACCAATCTGGGGCTGGAATTACGCCAAAATGGCACCAGGGTCAGTCCGAACCAATGGTTTAACCTGACGTCTGCAGCGGCAACGCCCAAACTAACCGTGGTGCCGGTAAAGAACAGCGGGACTACGCTCTCCGGTGGTGCCTTTAGGGCCACGTTGACCTTGAAGGTGGATTTTCAATGAGGGCCAATAGCATGAAAAGACCGCTTGCCGTCGCCACCTGGTTGGCGGGCACCCTCTTCACCGGCGTGGCCGGTGCGGTTGACGTGAGTATTACCGGCAACCTGGTGGAGTCCCTCCCCTGTAAAATCAATAACGATGACCCTATCGATGTGGATTTCGGCGATGACCTCATCATCAACAAGATTGATGGGACGGCTTACAGTGTGACAATCTCGTATAACGTTGCCTGTGCTGACACCACCGGCAACGTCAGGCTCAGCTTCCAGGGGAGAGCGGCGGCCTTTGACGCGACGGCTGTGGAGACAAGCAGGGCGGGGCTGGGTATTCGCCTGCTGTTGGGGGGGCGTGTCCTGGCGATAAACAGCACGGCAGGTACGGTCATCAACCCAGCGGCGCTGCCAGTGTTGTCTGCCGTGCCGGTTGTCAATGGCGGAGCGGGCCAGGAGCCTACCGACGGGCCGTTCACTGCCACGGCGACGCTGCTGGCGAGTTATGACTAGGAGAAGCCGGTGAGAGAGAGAAAACACAGTCTGCTGTGTGTCGGTCTGGGGGCGCTGCCGTTGTTGAGTGCGTTGTGGATGGCACCGGCTCAGGCGACGGTCATGGGATTCAGAGGGACGCTGGTGTATGCACCGTGCAAAATCCAGGCGGGTGATGAAAACCTGAGTGTGGATTTTGGTGCGGTGGTGGACAAGTACCTGTACACGAACACGCGGACGTTGGGCAAGACGTTCTCGCTGAACCTGGTGGACTGTGATACGGCGGCATCGAGCTGGGTCAAGCTGACGTTCAACGGGATGGAGAACCTGAATTTGCCGGGTTTGCTGGCGGTGACGGGGGTGAGCGGGATTGGTGTGGGGATAGAGACGGCGGGGGCGAGTGCGGTGCAGTTGCCCCTCAATGAGCAGGGTCCTCAGAACCTGCTGTCGACAACGAGCACGACGACGACGCTGAGCTTTAAGGCCTATGTGCAGGGAGAGCCGTTTGCACTGGCGAACAAGACGATAACCCGTGGGGCATTCAGTGCGACGGCGACCTTTGTGCTTGAGTATGAGTAGGGCTGAGCTTAAGTAAGCAACATGTTGGTTTATTCCCGTTGAAGGTAAAATGTCGATATCCAGTATAAACAACATGAAATACCCGTTACGGATGGCCGACCTAAATGCAAACACACTAGCGCACTCACAATATTACATGGTTGAAAAAAATTATGCGTATACCAATTCTCGTAAAAACCCTGAGTGCTTTTGCCATCCTTGGCTGCGCTTATCCAGCACAAGCGTTCATTTGTAAAACACCTTCCATGCCAAATTGGCTGTTTCTTAACAGTGGTGGGACCATTGATCTTCTTGTGGATATTGTTCCTGGTAGTGATGGCAACTCGGTAACATACGGGCCTATCGAACTTTCTTGCAGGTATGGAGAGGATCTCCCGATTTCATCAAGGCGTTGCTCCAATAACAGTGACAACGATATGTATGTGGATCCTAATGGACTAACGATTCCTTTAGTGAATTCCGTTTCGGGTCTCACAGGGGGATTGTTGCTGAATGGTACAAAAATACCTATTCCAATACCATCGACCACCAAGATTTTAAGTGCTCCTTGTTATGCATCCGTCGGTGGCTCCGTGTCCGGGGGAGCTACAACAGGTCCGGCAGTGACCCCCAATATGACTTTCTACATCGAGAGGTCTGCGAGGCCTGTTTCGCTTCAGGTTAATAATGGGGATATTATTGGTACATTCAGAACAACGACATATAACGTCATTGGTGGAGCTTTATTAAGCCCCGCTCCCATGACTCTAAACCTTATTGCAAGAAGTTCGATAACCCTTTGGCCGAACACCTGCACCATCAATGGAGGTGCTTCTCTGGATGTTGATTTCGGTAACGTGGTTGACTCTAAAATATCCACCGTTCCGACGAACCCCGGTAGCTACTCTGTAACCAAAAATCTTTCCTATAGCTGCTCGGATAAAACGGTGACACAGGGCATTGGTATTACCCTGCAGGCACCACAGACTGCATCGTTCGATAACCGTTTAATCGGTACCAGCAACTCTGGCCTGGGTGTCTCCCTGGTCAAGGGCAGCAGTGTTGTCGGCGTGAACGGCAGGTACACCGCCCAGATGGTGAATGGTGACGGTACTGATGCAATCACCTTCAATCTGGTGAGAAACCCATCAGCGTTGCCCGCGGCAGGCGGTTTTGCAGGTACGGCAGTCCTGCAAATCGGACTGCCCTGATTAATGTCAGGCCTGAGCGAGCGGTTTCATCCATAGTATCAACGTAGTGAGGGTGTCTTTCCTCACTACGGCAGAGCGGCCAATGAGCCAGCAGGTAAAAGGCAGTGAAAAGACAAGGTTTTGTGCATATAGCCACGATGGCGGCAAAGGCCGAGAGGGCGATGTCCTGGCAAGAGGCTGCCAGTCTATGGGGCCAGGCAGCAGGGGGGGCTAAAAACAGCGACAATGGCCGATGGGCGGAGCTTCGTAGCGACCATTGTCGCGTCAGGGAAAGGGCCAAGTTGCCGATGACAGGGGATGCCGGTGATGTCGCCGTGGGTGAGTCAACGACGTAGTGTGAGCATGGCTTGCAGTGGCGCACTTCCTCTCTCTGTTGCGGAGCCTGGTAAACAGAGCGCTACAGGGAGAGTGCACCATAGCGGCCAACGGGCGGTATTTTCACGCCATGGTCGCCCAGGTGTTGTTTTTTGGCTATCTAACAGGCCACACGCTTATCGGAGAACAATGTCATGGCAACAGAAAACCTCGACCATACCCTCCTGCGCAGTCTGGTTGGTGCTGGTGCCGTCAGCGCCACGCGAGTGTTGTATGCTGGATACTGAGGGTCAGATACGGCGTCGTTGAGCGCACGCTGATATCACGCAGCCAGCAGGTTAGGCAGTTTAAAAAACTGGAAACCCTGGTGGGCTATCTGAAAAAGGTGGGTATTGTTCATTTTGAAGTGGATGCATCACGCTTCTCGGCAGAGAGCATGAGTCGCATTACTCGCCCGGATCGGTCTGCAGCGATGAAACGGATCCACGAGGCAGCGTATGAGGCGGGCCTCAAGGAGAAAGCCTCTCTGGATGACGAGAAAGTCGTTGGTCATGTCGACGAATGGAAAGCCGAGTCACCTGAGGAGTAGACGTGAGGTGTACTGGCAATAGCGGACACTGTCATTTCTTCTTTTTTATGCAGCTTTCTTACCGTTGTTAACGCGACAGAGTCCAATAAGTACGTCAAAGTCAGCACGGGTGTCGATAACCTGTTCAACAAGGATTACAGCGAACACCTGAACCTTGCTGGAAACAGCAGTTTCGGCTATTCCGCGAATACGTCTGTTAATGAACCGGGCCGCACCTTGTGGGCAAAAGTTAACGTGAAGTTCTGACGCAGTCTGAGACAATGGCAGTCGGCCCTGAGAGTTGCCAGGGCCATCACATTCAACATAAACAATAAATTATCTCCTTAGCGTGGTTTTTTACATCATTGGCCCTCAAACCCCTATCACTCCAGCTCGGCTGGCCTAGCGATGACTTCCTGGCGAATCACAGAGCCGTTTGGCGTCCGGTGTTTCCGGCGTAGCCCCCTTCCAGGTACCATCTTGCCTAAGGGGGAAGCCCCGCTCAGCCATAGTGCGCCAATCACTGAACGTGCTACGATAGCCCCATGAAAAAAAATCCTACCCCCCATGATGCCACATTCCGCCAATTTCTGACGCACCCCGAGATTGCGCGCGACTTCATGGACATCCATCTGCCGGCTGAACTGCGCGCCCTCTGCGACCTCAGCACGCTGAAACTGGAGTCCGGCTCCTTTGTCGAGGATGACCTACGCCAGTATTTCAGTGATGTGCTCTACAGCCTGAAAACCACCACCGGCGCTGACGGTTACGTGATGGTGCTGATCGAGCACCAATCAACACCGGATAAACACATGGCTTTCAGGCTGCTCAGATACGCAGTGGCCGCCATGCAGCGTCATCTTGAAGCAGGTCACAAAAAGCTGCCATTGGTCATCCCCGTCCTGTTCTATACCGGCAAACGCAGCCCGTATCCGTATTCCACCAACTGGCTGCAGGAGTTTGATGACCCCACACTGGCCGGGAAACTGTATAGCGGCGATTTTCCGCTGGTTGATGTAACGGTCATCCCCGACGAAGACATCATGAACCACCGCAGCATGGCCGCCCTGACCCTGCTGCAGAAACATATTCGCCAGCGCGACCTGGCTGAACTGACGGACAGACTGTCCGCCATTCTGCTGGCGGGCTATCTGTCTTCGCCACAGGTCATTTCGCTGATACACTATATTATCCAGGCAGGTGAATCGGCGGATGCACAAGCATTTGTTCGCGCACTGGCCCTGCGGGTACCGCAACATGAGGAGGAACTGATGACCATCGCACAACAGCTTGAACAAAAAGGCATAGAGAAGGGTATCGAGAAAGGTATCCAATTGGGTGAACAGCGCGGTATGGAAAAAGGGCGCCAAGAAGGTGAGCGTGAAGCATCACTGAAAATTGCCCGTGCCATGCTGGCCAGCGGTCTCGATCGCGATTCGGTAATGAAAATGACCGGTCTGACCGCTGACGACCTGGCGCAGATCCGCCACTAATCCTTTGCGTCAACGGGCAGGGTAGCCATTGTTAGATAAAACCGAATCCGTGACCACAGAGAACACTACCTCAGCACTCAGCCATCTGGCGTTCTGCGCCCTGGTGGCGTTGGGGCTGGCGCGCCAGGACGGCATCGCCGGCACGCCCTATGCCGAAAACCTGTTTCTGATCCGCTGGCTGGCCACCGCCCAAAAGCAAAAACGCTTCCCCAGGAGCGTCGCGATTGACATCCAGTGGTTACTCGAACGTGGCCGCAAACACGGCCCGGCTGGCAAACGGTTCTGTCGCATTAACGGGCACAGGCCAGCCAAAGTGGGTGTTGCCGATTATTTAGGCAGCCAACAGATAAAATTGTTCCGCAGGTGACAATACCTCACTTTCCGGATGCTGATATTGTCCTTTGCGTATCATGTGGATCAATTCGATGCCCGCCAAAAGCCCCTGTGCCCGTCGAAACGATTTGAATCCCAGCATCGGTCTTATCCGGCGTTTGATATTGCGGTGATCTTGCTCAACCAGATTGTTTAGGTACTTACTTTGCCTCACTGTAATCGTTTCCTCATCGGGTTTGTCGGCGTTGAGCGTGGCCAAAGCCGCTGTGTTGGCCCCACTTTTATCGATAGTGACCCCCTCGGGTTCGCCGTGATGACGTATGGCCTTGCGGAAGAAGCGCAATGCGGCGGCGGCATCACGTTTGGCAGTGAGCAGAAAGTCGATTGTCTGGCCTGATGTGTCAACAGCCCGGTACAGATACTTCCACTGCCCGTTCATTTTGATGTAAGTTTCATCCATTCGCCATCGACGACCCACCGAACGTTTATGCCGGCGGAATGCCTTGTCCAACAACGGCACCAGACGGATAACCCAGCGATGCAGTGTGGAATGGTCAACAGCAATGCCGCGTTCAGCCATCATTTCCTCGAGATTGCGCAAGCTAAGGGCATAAGCCAGATACCAACGAACACATTGCGCGATGATATCGATGGGATAATGCAAGCGTTTAAAGGCATTCCTGATCAGAGACATTAATAGGCAACATTACAAAAAAAACAGCATATTACCTGACGCCGCCTTAACGCGACAGAGCCCATCCTGCAACATCGCCTTGTCGAGGCTCAGATCAGCAACCAGCCTCTTCAGCCTGAGATTTTCTTCTTCGAGCTGCCGCATGTGCTTCAGCTCTGAAGGGGAAATCCCGCCGTATTTTTTACGCCACGTGTAAAAGGTGGCATCAGAGATACCCAGTTTACGGCAGACTTCAGGCACCGATGTACCCAGCTCGGCCTGTTTCAGGGCAAAGACAATCTGTTCTTCGGTGAATCGTGACTTTTTCATCGGCACAACCTCCACTCAGGGGAGTGTTTATCATGCCGGAATTCTGTTTCTGAATGGAGCAGGATGTTGGGGTAGGGTCAAATTTCCGATGTCCAAACTGACCCCATGTAGTCCCTTAGTAACATTGTGGCGATCGTCCGTCGTTTATTCTGACTCCAGGCAAAGAAACTCAGAGCCTCTTTCAGACGTTCCCATAACGTCAAAGCCTCGCCGCTTAAGCATCCCTGCCATCTGGACTGATCCCGGATAACACTTGGCCGTTACGATATGAGAACGATATTCATCGAGTGCGATGGAAAGCAGTCGGGTACCACATGCTTTACCCCGCATTGATTTTGTGATGTTGATTATCCGGATTTCGGTACATGGTCTGCCAGCCAAATCCTGCGCTGCGCATAGCCATAAGAAACCCACTTTACTGTCATCCGATTTGCGGAGCAGCATGAGAATGGTATGACCGGTGTACTGGCCAGAATCATTCATTTGAATGACTTGGCGGATCTGTTTTTCAAAAATCTTGTTACTTTTCGGTATCAGGAGCTCCTGATGTAAATGTCCATTTCTTGCGCTGTCTTCACATTCACTCATGAAAAATGGAATGTCTGACAGCGAAATCATTTTTGTATAAAAATCATTCATTAATATGTCCCTTTTAATGATGCTTATTTTACGGGTATATCACACAAGTGTTTATAAGCACAGTCGTTTATATAACGTACAATCCGGACTGGCGAGCAGTGCGCAGCCGGTCTTCTGAATGCCGCATAGCGGCATGAAGGCGCCAGCAGGTATTACCTATAACTCTGCTGATAATTGGCGCCGATAGCCCGGCGTAGCCGGTTCCGGTTTGATAGGTTTCACCTATACTACCCCTCGCCCTGTAGAGCCAAACCCACTAATAGCTCCACTAAACTCTTTTTGCGCGGTCGGAGTGGGCACGGCAAGGCGTAGCCGCCGCCGGGGCGTATCTCCGCGTTAGCGGGCCTTTAGGGCCGCTTACGAGCGTGTAATCTAAAGCTCCCGCAACACTTCCTTCAGCCACTCGATTATTAGTTACAACACCCATTTCAAAGCCACTGCTGTTCCCGGCCTTTGGCCGGGGCGGCGGCGGCTTTGCAGTGGGTGGGGAGTTGTTTGTAGCCGAGGCTGGCGACGATGTGTTTTGACCACAATGGTTTACTGTTATCGAGCAATTAGACTCAGCGACATGGCCCGCTTTAGCGGGAGCTACTTTACCGGCGTAGCCGGTGGGGTTCTTGTTACAAGAGCTGCGTGTTTGCTCGGTATTTGATTTTCCAGGGGTGTTCTGCCTGAGCAAAGCGAAGGAGGTATCATCGAGCGCTGTTGAGCGCGATGACATCCCCTTTTTTAAAAGGCTTATTTTGTTATGGATTAACGTTCGAAAATAAGGATATCAGTACGTTATGGTTCGAAATTAACTGTCTTCTTCGAAATTAACTGCTGTTGTTAACGCTCCCGAATATCTGGATCCGGAAGAGGATGGCCAACCCGCCTCATTTTCGCCATCACCGGCGCCCACATCCCTTGCAAAAACAGCAATTCCTGAACGCCAGGCAGCACAAAACCCGCGTCGGGCTGGACACGGTTTTTTCAGTCTGGGTTTTTGGTGACTAGAGTTTGCCGGCGCGTTCCAGCAGTCGTTGATAATAGGCTTCCGGATCGCTGTGAAGCAGCCCCGGATTATCGCGCTGGAGCGCCATTTCCAGCTGCACGACCTCGTGACGCATGGTTTTGTTCGACCAGGCGACATAAGCTTGATACATCAGGTTCTGGGCCTTTTTGTGGCCTTTGCCATCAGCTTTGATTTTGCTCTGTAGACCGTCCAGGAGCAGATCGAGACGATCACCTTGCTCAAGCGTATCGAGAGCATCTTCGAGCTGGCCAACCACCTGCTCTTTCTTGCGAGCCAAATCCGGGTTGACCACCCAACGTCGGATCTGCTTGAGCCGGTTACGCAAGGAGTGACGGTTCTTGATATCGATACCAATGTGCTCGATACGCAGTAAATGGCGCTCATATTTGGTGCGCAACGTTTCCGTCAGGCCGTTCTTGATCGCCCAGGTACGGAATTGGCCGAGCCACTGACGGATTTCATCGACGGCAATACCACGGCTAGTGAAGAATCTTTCACTGAGCCAGACACGCAACGGCTTGTTCTGCCCACTGTCGGTATCTTTGCCATGCAGGACGATCGCGTACTGCAGCTGTTCCATCACCGACAGTGCATTAAGCGCCACATCATAGGCTTTGCGCCCACTGTCGTAGACATGCAAGACACCCATGTAATGCGCCAATTGCTCCATCGGAGCCATGATTTCGAAAGGATAGTCGCTGTCCGGGTTAAAGTCGCAGTTGGCCGCCATCACCTGTGACAGAGCCGTCAGCGCCTCACAGGCCTCGGAACGTGCGTGAACGCGCATCGGTTTGGGAACGTAATAGGGATCGTTGCGTTTGGTATACGGAACATACCCATTTTGACGCAGCTCGACCAGGTCGGGGTTGCGATGCCAATTGTGACTGCTGACACGGGCGACCACTTTCGACGCCATGCCACGCGGTACGGCACATCTCAGCCCTGGCTGATAGCGGCGATGGATTTTAGACGTCCCTTTGCGTAAGGCATTAGCCTCCCCGCGGCGGGTACGATTGGGTTCGATTATCGGAGCATCAGACGCGTAATTCAGGCTAGTCAAATAGCCCTGCGCTTATGCTGCACGATAGGAGTTGAATTTTTTTTGGCACAATTCTATACTCCCTGCATAGAGCAACGCTTCTATACAGTTTTGAGTGAGCCCCGTTAATCTTTCCGACCGCCAAGTTAGAGAAGATTATCGGGGTTTTTGCTTTTCAGAATCCGGAGAACTTGCTCAACGTCTTCTGTCCCTGCCACCATACTGGCGTGGCCAACCTAAAAATATTTAAACGATCAGCACATTAGCACTGAGTGAACCAACGATCAAGAAGGTCACCCCATTACCAAACATTCTTTGCGTTCCACTTCACGTTCTATCAAGCGTTCGATCAACTCAGCTTGAGTCAACCCATACTCTTCACATAGATCGATCAAATGATCCTTCAGTGGCTTCCGTACAAATATCTTAACTTCTTTATGGGTTGATTTCTTTCTAGCTACGGATGCTTGCTGCTTTTCTGCAGGACTCAAAGGGTTACCTTTACGATACACACGTTTTGCATTCGATGAAGGAGTAACAATACCTATCGCCTGTGACATCTCCGCCTCCCCAAGGATCTAAAAAGGATCGATTAGGCAAAGACTACTACAGTTTCCGACAGTTAGCAGCAAATGATCGTGATCTGCGACTCATGTTGGCGCATGAGCAATGATGTTCTGCAGATCTGATGGCTTGAAGAAAGGATCAGTAATTCGAATTTAGCGGTGTGCCTTCAGCCCAAAGGCGTTCAAATTCCTGCTGGTAGGCGCGCGCCACAGCTGTTTCGTCGCGGATCACCACCACATTCTCGGCATTGCGACTGAACGCTGATGCTGTGTAGTTCGCAGAACCGGTCTGGACCGTCCGCCCGTCAACCACCACAAATTTCGAATGCTGCTTAGCATATTTACTGTTCAAGCGAACGGGGACCCCTTGATTGGCCAGAAAAGTCACAGCACTGTACGGAGCACGGCTGTCTTTATCGTCTGCCAATACGCGTACCTGGACACCACGCTGCTGCGCATCCACCAGAGCCAGCGCCACCGGTTTTGAGGTAAAGCTGTATGCAGCCAACTCAATACTACTCCTGGACTGCGCCAACGAATCAAGTACCAGGGTCTGCGCCTGCCCGGGGGTAAACGCGGCTTCGACGGTAGCACTAGCAGGTTGCATTACGAGTAGGGGCCCGCTCAACAAGGTCAGACACACCAGGCTGGGCAATGACCGTCTGCTGACGAAATACAATTCCATGAGAACCTCTTGTTATTGAAGTACCAACTGAAACCCCGGAAGAGAAGAAAACTTGTTTTTCCTCTTTTCCGGGGTTGGACAACGGAGCAACGCGAAGGCGTCAGGATGGTGTACCCTATCTTTCTGGCCGTTGCGTTACATCGCAATCAGTCCCAATACCGCCAGATGTACGGTGTAGAACAGCGGAAAAAATTCCCGGGGCCGGAAGCGGGTGACCAGACGACAGGAGCGGCTCAGCACTGTCAGGATGACGCCCGGTATCACTAGCCCCGCTATCACCATCGCCGCACCGTCGCTGGCGTTCAGCGCCAGCATCACCAGCGCAAGACAGCACGCCAGTCCGGTGCGCGTGGTGCGCCTGGCCGTCATGCACACCCCGCAGGCCAGTAACAGCATCATGATGCCGGCAAGGCCATAGCTGCCGCCCGAAAAGGGATACCACACCAGAACCAGTCCCAGCGACAGCGGCCACACGCGGGGACCGTGCTGCTGCATCAGCGCCAGCGCCTGCCCGCTGACCGCAAAGGCAAACAGGATATTGCCCTCATACGGCTGCAGCCCGGCGAGTATCCAGCCGCCCTGTGCCACCACAGCCCACCCCCACAACCGGTTCAGCGACGACTGACGGATGCGAGGATGGCGGGCCAGATTCATCGCCCAGACCAGGCCGAACAGCGGGAAAGCACCCCGTCCAAGTAGCCGTAGTGCGTCGTTATCGAGCCCGAACAGCAGGCTGGTGTGGTCTGCCACCATCAGTAGCAGCGCCACGGTTTTAATCAGGTCGGTTTGCCCCGGTGTCCAGATCAGCAACCGTTGCAGCCAGTTGTCTGTAACCACCACCAGGGGGAAGAACACGTTATCCTCTGCCCGCATCTCAGTCTCCGCTCAGTGTTTTTTCCCGGTCGAGGTCACGCACCACCTCGCGTTCCATCTGTTGCAGGCGTTCACGTTGCACGTTCTCATGTGCCACCTGTGCCACCGCGTCATCGCGGCGGCGCTCCTCATGATTGTCCGGTACCCTGACCGCGTCAGGGGTGGGTTCCTGCGTCCCTTCCAGTTCACGCGCCACTTCCCGTACCGGGTCTGTTCCTTCTCTGCCCTTATCACCGCTGCGCGCCATTTCCCGTACCGCCTGCGCGGCCCGTTCTTCCATTTCGCGGCGTTGCTGTTCGGCCTGCGCCTGCTGCGCCACCACCTCTGGCGGCAGCTTTTCGCCATGCTGTGAGCCGGTGACCACATCGTCCGATACGCCATCAGCCCAGATCCGGCCCCCGGTGATGGCACCGGGGTTCCAGGGACGCCCCTCGCTGCCAGGCAGACGCACCACCACGCCGCTGTGTGGATTTTCCCGCGCCAGCTTCAGCGCAGCCGGCATATCGGCCGCCAGCAGTGATTCCCCGTTACGGCTCACCTGCAGGCCGGCAAAGGTGGCTGCCTCACTGCCCATCACGCGGCCTTCGTCCGTTAAGCCCCGCACTTCACCCTCAACGGGCATCAGCGAACTCAGCCAGATACCTGCCGGCTTACCGTTGCCGTCAAAGGCAGGCAAAGCCACATGCGGCTGCGGATATTTACGGCCAGGCGAGATGAAACGCGCCATCGACCCGTCCGGCGACAATCCGGCCTGGCGCAGCACTGCGCGTCCAGCTGCCACCTCTCCCAGCGGCTTTGCCGTGCCCATCAAACGCTCGGCATTACTGACTGCTCGATCACCGCGAGGCTCCAGAATGTCATGCGCCGTACTGCGGGCGCGGGATTTTCCCATCGCCTCAACCCAGGCCGCACGGTTGTCGGTATACACCTGCGCATGCTGCTTCATACGGCTCAGCGCCACGTAGGCCGATTCGAAGCTCGCCATGGCTTTTCGTGCCCCTTCCGTGCCCAGCAGGGCAATCGCAAACGGCTCACTGGCCCCCTGCGCCCCGTGTGCAGTGACGGCGTAGGCTAGGTCGATATGCTGTTCTGCCCGCTCGGCAGCGGGGTTCACCGTCCGGGTCTGCTGCCCGTCTGTCAACGTGACCCTGTCACCGTCAATCTCGGATATTGTCCAGACGCTGTTGGCCACAAAACCACGCTCATTGTCGCTTTTGGAGAAACGCATCCGGTCGCCGGGCGATACAGTGAGAGTATCCGGGCGATACAGCGTCACCCCCTCTGTCGCAGCCTGGGTGGGCGACAGCGAGCGGGTGTTGCCCTGTTCATCTTTCAGGGTGACCAACTGCCCATCCTTATCCAGGCTGTCAATCCGATAGTAGGTGTTGTCCAGCAGCACCAGATTGTCTTGCGCCGCCTGCCAGGTGGCCATTTTACGCAGCTCACCGTCACGCAGGTTGGCGGAGGTCAGTACCGGTAGTCGGGCCTCCTGCTCACCCAGTTCACCGGCCGCCTGACGAGCCTCATGTATCTGCGCGTTCAGCGCCCGCCGGTCGGCGTTCAGGGTCGTCACCACGATGGTCTGTGCCTGCGCCTGCGGTGTGCGCCCGGTGTAGTCCCGTACAATGGCTTCATAGAGGGTGGCGGGCTGTGCGCCGGGCGTCAGGCTCCCGTCGGCCAGACCTTTCTCGATGGCCTTCTCCTGCGCCGCGCCGAACTCCACCACCGAACTCTCCGGCTGCCAGGCACCCGCCTGACGCGGCACCTGTGCGGGTGCCACCTGCTCAATGGTGTTGAGGGCGCTGTCGATGTCCCGGTCAATCAAACTGTAGACCGCCGGTTTCAGGGCAGGAGTCTGGCGAACGATCTCCTGCATCACCGCGACGTCGATGGCGCTGCGGTTTTGCAGCAGACGGAACGGTTGGCCAGGTGCGATGGACTGCAACTGATCGGTGTCGCCACTGGACACCGCCCTTCCGCCGCCCCCAGCGATCAGGCCATAGGCCCGGGCCATATCGGCATTGCCGACCATTGAGCTTTCATCCACCAGGAACAGCACGTTGCGAAAATCCGGCTTTTCGCCGCCGCGCAGCTGCTGTTGCGTGTCGTGAATAAACGCAGCGAGCGTCTGCGACTCCGGCACGCCGGCATCGCGCATTTCGCTCACGGCTCGGTGGGTGGGTGCCACGCCAATGACGCGGGGCCGCTGCTCCTCCGGCAGTGTGCCGATAGCCGACATTACCGCCCGGAACTGGGTCGTTTTCCCCACCCCGGCGTAGCCCTGTACCAGGGTGAAACGGTCGGAGGACTCCAGGATCATCCGCGTGGCATTGCGTTGCCCGGATGTAAGCCCCTCCATCTGCGCCACTGGTACACGATGCATCAACGGCGCAACGGCATCCTTACCTTCCAGCACATGGCGGATAATGCTTTTCTCAGCGTTATAGGATGCACGGGCAACCAGCAGTTGCAGACCGTTCCCCGGTGAGACCGGCACCGACATCAGCGAACCCTCCCGGGTTTGCTGGTCTATCTCCCGCTCAATCGCCGCCAGTCCTGGCCCTGTCGGCGCTGCCTCGCTGGCCTCCGCCATCAGCTGCGGTTTTGTGAAGGCAAGGTTGCGACTTTCCAGTGCCGGGATGGCCAGATGAATGGCCTGCTGAGCCGGGGTGTGCAGCGCGTTTTTCTGGTGTGTGAGCGCCTCTTCCAGTCTGTCATGCCCGGCGGCTTCCTTGATTTGTGCCGACACCACGCTAAAGGCCGACTGTCTGGCCAGTTTCTCCGTGGTTTTCGCTTCGGTTTGCGCCGAGTACAGCCGCACCTGCGGACCGCTCAGGGCCAGCTTGTTGAGGGTGGTGGTGTCCATCTCCCGCAGGCTCAGCGAGGCAAAGACCGTGGCGTTATCACTCACGCTGCGCCCGGGCGATCCCACCCAGCCTTGCCCGACTTTCGGCGCCGTAAACGGGCTGTCTCCGGACGGCAGCGTCACCGTTCCCTTGCGACCGGGAAGGGTCACGGCTATGCCTTTATCATCAAAGCCGGTGACGGTCACGGTATCGCCACCCTTAAGCCGTGCGCCTGGCGTTTTGCCCAGCACCGCCAGTCGGTCCCCTTCCGACACCGGGATTTGCGTGGCACGAAGCAACGACCAGCTGCTGTCGAGCGATGCCAGCCGGATCACCTGACTTTCACCCTGCACATTGCGCAACGTCAGGCTGTTATTACGGGCGGTAACGCGGTCAATCACAAACCTTTCATGACGTCGCGCCTGAGCATCCCAACGCTCCATCACCATCCCGTCGCGGTAGTGGTCGCGCACCTGCTGATGGCGACTGTCCAGCCACACCGGCTCGAGCGCGGTGATGGTGTGCTCTTTCTCGCCCAACACGCGTTCTGCACGCAGGGCATCACGCACCGCACCTGTGAGCGCCGCCTGTTCGCGGGCACCAGTGACCTGTGCCACGCTGTGTTCTCCCGCCCGTATACTGCGGGCAAAGTCGGTGGCCAGCCGGTCATAACGTTGACGCCGGTCAGGCTCGCTGATGACGTCCACCCGGGTTTTCTCCCCCTGCTGCCAGCTCAGCGTATTCACGCCCGTTTCTTTCATCACTGTCAGGGCGCTGCCGGTGCCGCTGCGTTGCCCGCTGTCGGTCATCAATAGCTGCACGTTATGACGCAGGGCACCATCGAGCAGCGTCAGCGTCTCTTTGAGCGTCAGCTTTTCGGCCTGGTCGACAATCAGCGTGCTGCCCGGCAAAAATGTCATCCCCTCCGTCAGTGCCCGCCGGTCGGTAATGTGCTCCCCGCCAAGGCGCTCATCCTGCGCAAGGCTGCGGGCCGAGCGGCGATCTGCCGCCACTATCTGCACCTCACGCCCCTGTTCGTGCGCCATCATGGCCAGCTCTGCTACACGCTCACGCTGGCCAGCGGCCCCCCCTTGACCGGCCACAATCGCCACCGGCAGACGGTCCTGCGCCAGCACACTGACCGCGTCAGAGTAAGCTCGGGTTCGGGGCTGTGCTTTATCCGCAAAGGTATCAATCGGCCCGGCCCGCTGCAGGTCGCGGGTCAGGGCCGCCACCGACAGTTCGTCGAGCACATGAATGTTTGAGGTGAACAGGCCTTTTTCTTTATCGAGCGGAATAAGCTGTTCGTTTTTAATCGCCGACTCGATGCCCTCGCGCGCCTGCGCCACTACCCCCGGCTGCGCGGGCAACTGACCGATTGTGGTAGCCAGCAGTTCAGAGTAAGTGAAGCGCGCCCGCCGGTCGCTCAGCATGCCGATGGCCAGGCCGACCGACGCACTGATGTCGACGGCCTCCACGGACGGGGCCGGGATGTCACCCGCCTGCGCACGCTGGTCAGCGTCCTCGCGGTAGCCCCGGATATCGAAGCCGGTGGCTTTCAGTGTGTGCATCCACTCGCTCATCCGTTGCTCTGGATCGACCTTTTCTTTCGGGCGCCGCGTATCCAGCGCGGCCATGTCGCGTGATTTTAGCGATGCATCTTCCCCTACGGCCTCCTTAATCGCCTGAGTGCGACTGGAGAATTCGACGACCGGTACGTCTTTCAGCTCCCACATGCCGTGCTTCCCCACGACCTCCGTCTCATAGCCCAGCGCCGTGACATCCTGATGCAGTGTGGCGCGGTAAATTTTGCCGAAGGCTATCTGGTTGGCGTACACGTTTTCGATGAAGCCGGTTTTGCCGACCTTATCGCTGCTGAGCGTCCGCCAATCATCACCGTACCGGGTGAGGTTGGCCACCACGGCATGGGTGTGCAACAGCGGCTCCTGGTCACGGCTGGTATCGTGGTTAAACAGCGCCATCACCAGATTGCCGGTCAACTCGGTCTGACTTTTACCGTCGGTCATCACCCGCGTCGAGGCCAGTGCCTCCACCTGCTTCACAGCGGTATCCACCGCGTGGTTGTGTGCGTCAATCAGCCGTGTGTCGCCGCCGAGCATGGCCATCACTGAAATACTTTTGGGGGCTGAGAAGGTCAGGTCATAGCCCGGTCGGTGCTTGTTGGCACCCTCCTGCATACGGCTGAGATCACTCCCGTCCGGCAGGCGGCCTTCCAGCAACTGGGTGAAGGTTTTCTGGTCCACTTCCCCTTTAAGCCCCAGCTCAGCAGCCCCCTCGCCCGCCCAGCGTTCTCCCATACTGCCAATGACGTAGTAGTTATCCTTGTCGGTGTAGTAGTTTCCGGCGCTGCCGGCCGATTTTACTGTCGCCAGACTTAACATCAGAGGTTATCTCCTGGTTCGAGGTCTTTTTCAGGCGAACGATGCACATTGATGTTCACCTCTTCACGGCGCTGCATATCCTTCCCTGACAGCCTATCTTGCTCAGCCTGCCAGGCTTCAAAGGCATCCCAGTCCACCACTTCGCCGCTGACATCAATACCGGGCGGCAACTTTTCAGCGTCTTCGGCTTTGGTGGCCAGCTCTTGCTCGGTACCGCCAACGCCCACCGCTGCTGCCGATGAACCGGATGTAGCCGCAGGTGCGCCACTCGTCGCTGGGCGCTCCATGGGCGCAGCAGGGGCAACCGGCGCGACAGGGACGTCCACAGGCGCGGGAGGTGCGCTGGCTACCACTGACACAACCGCTTCAACCGGAATATCCGGCGTAAACAGCACTGCCAGACTGCGAGATTCGTCTTCGCGTGCGGCCAGGGCGAGGTTCAGACGCGCATCCGCCTGCTCATCCAGGGTGCGCGGGATGAATTCGGGTGCGACCTTCGGTCGTGGCTGGTACTTCAGGGCCATCTTCACTGCCGGATAGGGTCCCGGTAGCGTGACATAACAGGAGAGATCCGGCAGCGTCTGGATGTCGGAGTAGCTGACAAGCGTCACGCGCTCCATGTCCTTGCCCAGCGTAATACGGCTATTTTTGTGCATCGCTAATTTCTCCGAAGTGAACCAGCCAGCTAACCCCGTCCTGGCGTTCGAACTGCAAGACGTACTGCTTCAGCTCAGGGTAAGGTTTGGAATCGCCAATCCAGGTCTTCAACTGTCCGCGAACGTCAACGCGGCTGCTGCCCGGATACACCTTCACGCTGGTCATGTAGAAGGCCGAGTTAACGTTGTTGTCCTTGATCCGCGTGGCGTCTTCTGCCAGTTTGATTTTTAACGCATTCTGGGACGCCGGACGGACATACATCAGCAGTTGTTCGTGTGAGGCATCCACGGTTTCCGGCGTGACGTTGACGCGCAAGGCAATGAGAGAGAGGGCCATTTGTTGCAGGTACGATGCATCGGCCTGATTCTGTGATACGGCGAACGGTGCGTTGTAGAGCATCGGCGTAACCGCCACCTTTTGTTCGTTCTGCAGGCGATAATTATTAATCCCCTGAATGACGTTGGTACTGAGGCTCAGCAGCAATAGCGTCCCCAGCGAGAGAAACCCGATGGCGATAACGCGCTGTGTACTGAGGCGTGCTCCATGATCCATCTGAATAATCCTGTCTATTTGATCCACTGCCGATAGCAGGAGTCTGGTACGTCGTGGAAAATGCCCCTCAACAGGGAAGTCGGCATATACCAGTACACCAGGTCCCGCAGCCATGTACTGCCACGCCCTTTTTTCAGTTTCTTAATGGCCAGATACGCCAGGACGCCCGCGACAATCCCCAAAAGGTAATGCTGCGACCAGATCCCCCATCCCAGGCAAATAATGGCCGGGATGAGTTCGTCCACAGGCAGACCAAACCAGCGCCCTTGATTGGTGAGCGTTTCGGGGAATCGGTATTTTTTGAGAGACTCGTCTGCCATTTAAATAGGCCTCCGGGTAACTGGTGGGCAGCCGCGAAATCTCTGCCCACCAGAATTCAGGCAAAGCAATCCCGTGAACGCGAATAAACGCATTCGAAATTAAAAAAAATTAATAAGCAGGGACGCTTTCTACTTCCACTAACGCGGAATTAATACCCGGCGACAGACATACCGATGGCGACAAACACCGACAGAATGGCGAAGCCGGCAAGGAACTTGAGGTTCTTGGTGGTCATATACATCACCGCCCCGACCAGCACCTCGGCCAGGATGACCCATTTCACCACGCTTGAACCGGACCCAAAGGTGCTCTTAACGGTACCGTCGCCGCTTGCCATCAGGTCTTTACCGGCTCCAGCTGCCATCACCGTTTCTGGGAAGGCAGCCGACACCGCCGCAATCGGCAGTGCGAACTTCAGCGCTTTGAGAAGACCAACTTTACTGAATTTCTTTTTAGCAGCGGGTGCCTGTGCTGCATTCATCACAGAGATTTCTGTCATTTCATTATTCCTTCAACATAACAGTTAGATTTAAAAAGCGGTTGAAATTACAAACTTCATTACCTCAGTTGAAATTATTGGGTATCACCTCCACCATTTCTGCATTGTAAAAATCGGGAAACTTCTTCAGATGATCGTGAAGCCGTTCCCGTACCTCATAGGATTTACACCAGCCACTGCGATTTTTCGCGTTGATGAGTTTAAGGTTTGTTTCATCATCAAACCTGACGGTGGCATAGTGCTTCCGTGAAAAATCCGGGCTTTCCATGACGCTGAACATCGGAAAACGGTTAAGGTGATCTCGCACACGGAAGAACACCTCAAACCCCCGGCTTCTCCCACTACGTTGAACGGCAGCGCTTAATAAATCTTCCGTTGCCGTATCAAGTTTCACTCTTACCGTTTTCCCAAGAGCAGGAGCGCTGCTATATCTCCTCACAACCCCCTCCATTCTGTTTTTGACACAAGGTGATCATAACTCAGAAGCACCTCCGGACGTTTGTCCCAAAGGCCCCGCCCTTTAACATAAAAGTAATAATTTAATTACCACTCATTCAGCAAACTCTTATTTTTAATTATTTCAAGTTAAATTAAATAGATTCCCTGGCACTGCAAAAGGCCATGGTTGTTTGCCACGAAAAATTAATTACTTATCGTTCCTTAAGAATCTTTTACCTTCAGACGCAATATCTTCGAAGTTAATGAGATGGTCAGTTAAACGGAGTAAAGCCTCTTGTGTTTTACTGCGTCCTGTTCGTAGAGCCGACTCGGTAAGCAGACGATTTACGTTGGGACTCAATCTCATCACAAGCTGTACTGCTTTCCATTGTTCATCAGTCATAGTTGTAATTCCAAACTGAAACTAAAGGTATGAGTGGTAATTAAACATAAACTTACAAACATGTGAAGATCTTTTGAGTGTTTTTTTCTATTAATTTGAGCCTGTTTTGAGAATATTAATATAAATCATACTCATAAAGCACATATTGGTTCCCATTTCACCTATGATGCAGGTGTAAGGTAATGCCTGATGCTAGTGCCTGTATGAGCATCTATGCTCAGGAAGTGCTCAAAAACGAAACAGGAAGAGTCTTAAGCGCATGAAAAAAAATATAAATTACATAGAAAAAATCAGTAACCTGCTAACCCAAAAAGGTGTCGGGTACAGAAAGCATGCGTCGACAATGGCAACAATACTGGGGCTGCAGTACAACAGCGCCAAACAAAAGCTAGATGGCAAGAGGGGTATAACACTCGAGGAGGTAAGAAATATATTCAAATATTTCAATGAGCCTTTTGAAGGGCAAAGGGTACATAATTGTGTTTTTATTATGAACAACATCCACAAGCGATGCGTTATAGAGGTTAATGATAGCCCAGTGATTAATACCGAGGAAAATGAGACTTATGCGGTGAAAAAAGACGGTCTTTTTGTAATTAGCACAAAAAATGAGAACCCTCTTGATGTGGAAATATACAAGGTCAATTCAATAGACTTCTTGCCAGCTCCAAAAATTGCATTATTAGACAACGACCGTGATACTCTTGAACTTCTTAAGCTAGTTACAGCCCGATATGGGATAGAAGCAGATACGTATCAAAATAAAACCGAAATTATTGAGGCTCTAAGCAATAATCAGTATGAAGCATATATACTTGATTGGTTGCTTGATTTTGGTGAAACATCTGAAAGCGTAGTCAAAAAGTTAAGAGAAAAAACGGCCTCCTATAGCAACATAATAATTTTAACGGGGCAACTGAACCATTATGAAAAAAATATCGGCGATATGATTTTAAACTATGATGTAAAATTAATAGAGAAACCAGCAAAACCATTCATTATATCATCACTATTATTATCAACTTTATTTTTTAATTAATTCAACAAGGGTAAATATAAAGAATGAAGAACCTGCGCCATCTACTGGTTTTACACGAATTCTACGCTTGAGTGATTTCACGTAGTTTTTAATAATTGTTAACTGTAACGGCCTGACATCGAAAACCGCCCGACCTGCAATCAAGGGCGGTTTTCAACCCACATTAGGTGATTCTCACCGAACCTGAAACCCAGATTAAATGATAATGAGCCAGCATTATTAAATTTATTACATCAATCAAACATCATCTTCACCACCCTCATCTTTAGGGAAGAAGTTTGATACAATTTGGTCTACATCTTCGCGGATTGTTGTGACCATATCTTTAAATATGAACTTCTCGTTCCCTTCTAAATATGGACTGAGAGACACCATGCCTAAAAGCTTACTTGTCGCCATCTGCGATTTCAGCACATTCTCCAGCAACGTCTTATTAAAGAGGGCCTGATTGAATCCTGTCTCTTTATTGTTCATCTGGGCCTCATAGACCCTAAGCCCCAGTTCAATGAGCATCGTGGTGACACTCGAAAAACTGACATCTTTATCCTTAGCACCTTCCTGACGGCGTTTTTCTACTATTGCCATTATCTTGTCTGCCACGTCATCGCTGGCGTACACTTGGATCTTAGCCACGGCACCTTTCCTTATATTATTGTGGTTTTATTTGACACTGAAATATCAAAAACATGACGAATCGCCAAAAAATCGAATCGCAAGTCGAATCTAGATATACAGCAAGTCATGTAGCGAATCGTAGCAGGGGTCGACTCTAGGGTCAATTCGCACTAACAGTCTGATTTATAAAAATCGATTCGTCTACGACTTTTCACAGAGTCATAGACGAGTCGCTTAGATTCGTTGGCGATATATTTAGACTTCCACATTGGAATCGAACGGAATTAATAATTCCTAACCCACTGTTTCAACAACCAAATCAGCAAAAAGTAAATTTTGCGTGGGGTGTGGTGATTTTTGTGGTGAAGAGTGCATATATATTGAACTGCGAACTTGTATAGATTAAAATACTACCTAGAAATCAGACCGGAGGAAGTATATGAATAAAATGGCCGCTTTGACTGTATCTCTGCTTTTTTCAGGCATGGTAAACGCATCGGATTGTTTTGATTTGGCAGGAAGGGATTACAAAATCGATCCAGACTTACTCCGCGCAATAGCCTGGAATGAGTCCAAGTTCAATCAATATGCCGTAGGTAATAATTATGATTCTAGTGTTGACACTGGTATCATGCAAATTAACTCACAGCATGATCAAGAGCTCTATAGCTATGGCATAACGAGACATCATTTAAAAAATGATGCCTGTCTTAACATCTATACAGGTGCCTTTTATCTTGCTATAGCTTTCAAAAAATGGGGAGTTTCCTGGGTTTCTGTTGGTGCATATAATGCAGGTTTTAAAGACTCTCCGAAGCAAGCATACCGTAGATACATATATGCAGAAAAAATCCATAGAACTTACAAAACAATTAAGCTTAACAAGAAAAAGCCTCTTACTTATCCGATAGCTAAAAATTAGCACATTCTCTTATCCACATATGCACATGAGATAAAGCCAGTGAAATACTATCCTTTCATTAGGGTGGAATGAACGTGAGCGATTCCTTCACCTCTACAAGGTGAAAGAATATCGATTGTGTATATGTGGATAAGTTATCATGCCAACAGCACATTCTCAGACGATGACAATAGGTTTTTCATTGTCATCGTGCAAGCCAGGGAGCCCCTCTGGGGCAGCGGCAGGATGAAAATTTTTGTTATTTTCATCCGGGTGGGAGGGGAATAAACTGATACTCTCTCAACGGGGGTATCACTTTAAAGGGACGCCGAGAAGTATTACAGAAATGCAATTCTACATCATAAAAAAACCGGAACGAGGAGGTGCCCTCCTCATTCATGGGTTGAACTGATTAGGCGGTCAACTGCGCTCTCATTCTGTTTATTTCATCTTCGACACCATGACCATGCCAAAAATCACGAAAACCCACACGCCATAGCTCACCAGATTTATAGCGTTCAATGTTGACATTCTCAAATCGATCGCCAAACTTGACATTGAATTCCTGGATGGCTTTCTCTGTTAGAGCGTCGCTATACTCTCTCTTTGTGAAAAGATAATTAACACCGCCATAAACTTTATTGAACGGGGACTCACAATATTCATAGATATCTTCCATGCTGTTAAAGTGGCCATCTTTATACTTACCAATAATGGCTTTAATCTCATCCTCTTTAGGGCCATCTGTCCAACTAATATTGACACTAGAAGTATGCCTTTTGCGGACACTAAACTTTACGCCTGGGCATGCTTTTTTCAACTCCTTCCGAACATTAGCAGTAACTTGAGTAATTCCTTTTTGTTCTTGTGAAAGCCCGATATATTCAGGAGCTTTTTTTATGCGTTCAACTTCATCTTGAAATGCTTTTTGAGCCCGTTTTTTTTTCTGTGTTTCTCCTTTCTTCTTCATCGCGCGCATTGCTTAAAATTCGCAGGACTTCATCTTGGCCCAGAACTTCATCATGGATCGTCCACTGAACTCCATACAAAATGCACTCATGTAATTGATGCGTCATTGTCCCACACTCAAAAGCAATATCAAAAGTTGCGTTACCACCTGTTGCCATTACACCGCCCAAACGATGGGTTACTGTTTCCGGACTTTGTTTACCCTGGATCATGTATATGACACCACGACCGAGACCATATAGACTTGTGCTGACAACTTGCCCGACTACAACCACCTTTTTTTCGATCCCAATTTTCATAACACCCATGGCTTTATCTCCTATTTATTGGCCTGCTTTCTCAGGAACGGGCCGTTGATTACATTGTTTAATGATCACTCTGTCGCAAACATCTGTGCTTCCTCTTCGATGAAGTCTGCACATTCACGGCGGTAAATTTCATCGAATATCTGTACTATCTCAGGATGCCCCCTATAGATCGGAGCAACAATTTCCAATGTCATTACTTCGGCGATTAACCATAATTCATCCGCTTTACTTAGGTTTCCTGCGTTAAGCTCATCCCTGGCGGCGTAATTTGTTCTTTTCACTTTCGTGGTCAGAACCTCAATTTCTCCCGTTGTTTTTATCGGTTCACACCACTCAATTTTGGTACCTATCGTCCCACCCAATACCGCCCTCCCATTGCGGTCCGTAATTTGGACGTACTGAGCCAAATAATCCAGAACTGTTGTATCACCCAGTACGTCCGCATCCTTGTACTGCCAGGCGTTTTCACTGTGTACTTTATTTACCTGATTTACGGCATCCGTAATTGTTGATGCTGTAAGTACGTAGAAACTGATCTGTTTTTTCTCAAATGCCGCATCATTTGGGAACGTAGCCAGGCCTCTAACAAGCACCTTAAACTGTTTATTAAAGATATCTTCCCTGATCGAGACACCCTTTTCATAGGGTGACGGAATGAATTTAGGGGTTGCCTTTTCACATATCCTGCTAGTCCCCGTCGCGCTGTTGACCTTGACGTTTTGTGTGTGCATGTTATTTGTCCCGTTAGTGTTTATTGTCACATCCCACTGAGCCCCTCGCCGCAACCGCTAAACTCACCTTCCAGGAATGAGGATGAAGTCAAATTTGGCGACAAAGCCGCAGCGCAAGCGACCACAGGGAGTGCGAACGGGTGCCGGCGACAGATTTGACTTCAGACGCCTGGAAGGTAGTTTTTAGCGGGGCGAGGGACTCAGCGGGTGTGACTGACACGGTAGTAACAATATGCACACACCCGACACGGCGAAATGCCGTGGCGACCTTAGCGCCCTGCAGCTTTTCGCAGGGCAGTGAACGCGCTGGCCACCGGCCAGCTGCAGCCCTTGACCTGGCCGTTAGCCATCATACCCTAGCCGTCAGGCCCGAAACCCGCGCTTTTGCGGGGTTCGGCGGAGCTTGCTCGGCGTCTTCATGCCGGGCTAGCGCAGTCGGGGTGACGACCTGGCGCAGCCAGGAAGCCGAAGGGGGCCAAACCGCCGTTGACCTGATTTTTGGCCATGCATCTGTTGATTAAACTATGTGGTATTACAAAGGAAAGTAGTTTGATGAAAAGGAAGAAACTTAATATCAATACCTTGTGTTCAATTCAGTGCAAGCCAGCCCGCCATACGCTGAGAAAATGCAGTAAAAGAAGCCACGGCGGCGGCGCAGCCGCAGCAGTTGCTTATTATGGTTTTTGCGGCGCCGACGTTGGCACCATTCCAAACTTGTGATGCATAGCCGGGAAAAAAACCGCCCACTTAGGGGCGGCACGTTAAATCAGACAAGCGCCCGTTTTAGTTCAAGCGCACGTAGAAGTTGCCCCCACTCGCTCCCACACATCGCGGGAACCCTAACAGAGCGGCCTTTGTGACGACAGCGAGCGATATGACGGCCCCAGGCGCGCATTTCAGGAGTAAGGTCACTGGCGGCAATGTCATCGCGCAGAATACGAACCTGTTTTTTCGGTTGCTCGTTTTGGATCTCCAATTGCTTTACATACAGCGCAGATGGTGCAATGATTGAGACTTCAATATTCATGGCTTTATCTCCATGTTGATTATTGGAAGCTGGTCTAGCTTTCTCAGGGGTAAACCAGCTAGAGAAGGCAGGGGAAACCCTGCTTTTTTCATTTCTGGCGTAAACCAAATTCCTCCTTAACGCTGGCCAGAATTTTCGCGTGGCTCAGGTCTCTGTGATCCCGCATCTCGAAGTAACGAACTCCGATCCGGGTGTAAATTTCGGTAACGTTGCCGCAATACATCTCAGCCAACATAAACGTTTCACACTCACCGTTTTCGCTGCATGACCAGTTAAGCGGGGACATCATGCCCAGCGCGTCATGGAACCGATGAACGTCAATTTCAACCGGCTTTTTCACCGCTGCTTTTTCACGGCTCTGCCAATAGGCGCGCTCGGCTTCCGCGTTGGCATTCATACCCAGAGTGGCGCAAGACTCGGTCAGATTTAAATACATGGTGCTTTTTCCTTCTAGTGAGGGGTGGCAGCAATACGCCGCCACCGGGTTAAAAAAAATCAGTAATCGGCGGCCAGCTCGGCCATCAGTTCATCACTTGAGGCCTGTGCGCGTTGTTCTTCGGCCAGTGTCAGCATGATCCCCCGCTTCGTTGCCGCCCCCATAAACACCGGGCGATCTGTTAGCGGTAATCTTTCCATCCAGTTCATCGCCATGGCCAGTAAGCGCGATTCGTAAATTTCGTAATAGCTGCCACACCCTTTATTGGCCTCTTTTTCCAGCCGTTGGATCACCACGTCAGCGCGGATCACGTCAAACGGGTGATGTGAGTGAATGTTGCAGACAAAACCATCAAATCGAGGTGTTGTCCTTTCACATATCCTGCTAGCTTCCGTCGCGCTGTTGACGTTGACGTTTTGTGTGTGCATGTTATTTCTCCCCTTAGTGTTTATTGTCACATCCCACTGAGCCCCTCGCCGCAACCGCTAAACTGACCTTCCAGGGATGAGGAGGAAGTCAAATTTGGCGACAAAGCCGCAGCGCAAGCGACCGTAGGGAGTGCGAACGGGTGCCGGCGACAGATTTGACTTCAGACGCCTGGAAGGTAGTTTTTAGCGGGGCGAGGGACTCAGCGGGTGTGACTGACACGGTAGTAGCAATATGCACACACCCGACACGGCGAAATGCCGTGGCGACCTTAGCGCCCTGCAGCTTTTCGCAGGGCAGTGAACGCGCTGGCCACCGGCCAGCTGCAGTCCTTGACCTGGCCGTTAGATATCAGACCCTAGCCTTCAGGCCCGAAACCCGCTTTTTATGCGGGGTTCGGCGAAGCTTGCCCGGCATGTTTTCGCCGGGTTAGCTGAGTAGGGGTGACGACCAGGCAAAGCCTGGAAGCCGAAGGTATCCAGACTGCCGTTGATTTAGCTTTTTGTTCACCAGGTACATGGCCATCGAGAACAGAAGAAGATAACCAGGGAAGAGAAGTCACCAGGAAGGAAACCAAAGAGGAAGAGGAAGATATCCAGGAGCGGCAGAGAGAAGAACGGCGCCGCAGGCGCTGTCCTTTCCTTGGCTTTTTGCCGCCCTTGCTTTCGCGCCGTAAAGGGGTAGATCTGGGCAGCAACCACAGGAGGAATGTTCTACACCTGTGGCTGCCTGTTGTGGAAAATCACACGCCGACCAGACTTTCCAGCGGGATATTGAATTGCTTATGCAGGTTACGGATCATTGGCAAGGTGAGTTTTCGCGTACCGTTGAGAACTTCATACACACGGTTTGCCCTGCCGATCGCTGGCTCCAAATCTTTGACCGTCAAGCCCTGTTGCTCCATCCGGAATTTTATCGCCTCGATGGGATGAGGTGGCTCAATGGGATAGTGCTTCTTCTCATACTCTTCAATCAGTAGGCACATGACTTCAAAGAAGTCCCCTTCTGCCGTATCCATTTCTGGTTCGTTGTCAAAGAGAGGGGAAACGGCCTTTAAGGCTGCCTTGTAATCATCTTCGTTACGGATCGGTTTGATTTGCATCGTTCTACTCCAGTTCTACAGTTTCAGCATCGATGGCATCGTATTTGCGGTGCGTGCCGATGAATTTCACAAACATCCATCCCCGCTGGTAGGCAATCGCTACGATTAACCTGTAGTCGTTTCCTTTGATATTGAATACCACCCGCCTGTTCTTCAGAATGCTGGCGCTGCGGTACTGTTCTTTAATTTCTGCCGGGGTTCGCCAGTTCGCTTTGACGGCCTCATCCACCCATGCTTTCAGCGGCTGTTCGGCATCGGGATATTCATCCCAAAAATCTTTTAATGTCTTAACGGATATGATTTTCATTCTGTTAATTATAGTCCCAAAATGGGATTAATCAAGATTTCAGTCCCACTGCGGGACTCATTTTCCCAGCATTAAAGCGGGGAGGTTCTCCCCTTCCCGCCGTGCATAACATCTCAAACTTCTGTTTTAAACCGTCGTTTTAGCCATCAGCTGCATAACCTTTGCCAGCGCATCCCATTTCTGCCGCAGGGCCAGCCGGTCTTTCCATCCGTTGATATAATAAAGCGGCGTAAAACGAACCCGGGTGAATTTCATGGTGAGCGCATCACCGGTGATCACCCTGGCAGGGATCCCCAATAGGCTCAACTGGATGAAAGCCATATCTGCGGCAACAGGATCAATATCGATGCACTCAACATACAGGTGTTCGGAAGGATTTAACCCCTCTTCCAGCATGCATTGAGCATAGGCAAGCACCATCCCCGCTGCGCCGCATGCTGGCTCATGCAGTTCGATCCAGCCCTGTTTCTGGACGACTGCCGCAATATCCCCTGTTAACATTTTCGCCATCATCAGTTGGATATTATACGGCGTAAAAAATTGGCCCATCTTATCGGAGCCTAGTTCCAACTCCATGAATATCGATCCCAGAAAGTCATGGAACTCCCCTTCCAAGGCTGTGACCATCAGACAAAACAGTTTGTTCATATTGTCCTGATCGGCAGCCGTGTAACAGTCGCAAATCCGGCGGCTGCTCTCGATGTTCTCCGGCGTTCGGATGCGAGCCATATCCAACTCACTGGCCGCCAGTGTTATGAAGTCACGAAACACGTCCCAGCGCCGCATATTTTGCGCTGTGTGAGCAAAGGCACTGATAAACTGCTTTCGGGCCACATCTGGGGTGATCATGCGCACGGGGTGGGCAGGTTTTTCGATCAGAGTGGGCTTGGCTTTTACGGGGACGCTTTCAAACGCGCTACACAAATCAGTGAAACTCAGTTGTGACATAGGCTTATCTCCATGTTGGTCGTTGAAAGCTGGTCTAACTTTCTCAGGGGTAAACCAGCTTGGTTGAGAAGGCAGGGGAAACCCCTGATTTTTCATCTATGCGTGTTATTTTTCAGGCTCAATAGCGCCTGTTTTTTTCGCTCGATTTTCCAGCCCTTTGTAAAACCAACCAACCAAGTCAGCATGCGGTCAAGACGGTTGAACCTTACCCCATAGTGATCGTTGGCATGTTCGGACATTGCTACCTCTTCTTGTGCGCTATCTACGGCACGATGCCAAAGACTCCAACACTTTGCAGGGGACTTAGAAACAGAGGCGTTGCCGCTAGTTTTTTTCATTTCGCTTTGTCCTGTTTGGTGGTAAATGCTAATCACTGTGTTGTTAACAATGATACTGTTGCAAATGGCCATAGAGGGGTAATGTGTACGTACGATCGGCATTCCAGATATCGCCATCACTTGTCACTTCCACGAACTCGCCGTTTTCCAGACAGCGCCACAGATCGCCATCAACGGTAAAGTGATAACCGGTGCTGCTGATACAGACGTCTTGGATAGGCACCTGCACCTCCACGGCATCCACAACAAAGTTGCTTTCCATCGGCGCAAGCAAGCCGAATTTGAAAGCCGCATCCAGCCTGCTCTTTGCAAAGAGAAAATGCTGATGACAAGTGCTAAAGCCTCCACGAGCGCTGTAGGCGGTGTATTTCACGACAAAACGGCCCAGCTCTTGATTGGCGAAAGCACGTTGGTCTTTTACCCATCTTTTGGGAGGATCTTGCGTGGCGGTTTTGACGTTGACGTTTTGTGTGTTCATGCTGTTTTTCCCCTTATCAGGTAGTTAGTCCATCTTTCGGTTAGGTCTCACGCGGCAAATGGCGTAAGGAGCAACAGGCATGGGCAGAAAACAAAGGGCCGTTTACGGCGTTTACCTTCCTTTGTTTTCTGAACGTGAATGGTGCTACAAACAGCCATCCGCGAAGAACTAAACGAGAGAGGGATCACCAGGGGCAACAGTATGAACACACCCGGCACGACGGAACGGCGGGACGTCCTTGGCGCCCTGCCGCTTTACCGCGGGGCAGTGAACGCGCTGGCCACCGGTCAGCTGCAGTCCTTGACCTGGTCGTTAGATATCAGACCCAAGCCTTCAGGCCCGAAACCCGCTTTTTATGCGGGGTTCGGCGAAGCTTGCCCGGCATTTTTTGGCCGGGTTAGCTGAGTAGGGGTGACGACCAGGCAAAGCCTGGAAGCCGAAGGTATCCAGACTGCTGTTGACCTGATTTTGGGCCAGAGAGATGCGACACCAACAGAATGGAATGGAAACTATCGGAGAAATGACAATGAGAAAGACAAGGTAAAGAGTGTTGTTCAGGAAGAAGAGAGGTTTAAACAGCAATTCGGGGATAACAGTTCACCAGGAGAAGAAACGAATGAGGCAGGAAAGTACGGGAAAAAACGGCACCGCAGGTGCCGTCTGTTCTTGACCTTCCCGCCCTGGCCAACGTCATTTTGCCCTGGTACCCGACTCAGGCTCAGACTCAAAGGCAATCACGCAACCAACGATCATGGAAACGGCCCAGATCACTTGAAAGGTGATATGCACCAGTGCGCTACTGTATGACAACAGCATGCCGGTGAATGGGATAAGCAACAACAGGGTGCTATAGATAATGAACTTCCCGCCAACGCTTTTTCGCTGTGCTGGCGACATTTTTTGCACTCTGGGGTTGTTTGCGATCTTACGTCTTAGGTATTTCCACATACCCACCTCCCTCTTAGCGACTGAAAATAGCATTGTATTCAGTATAGTATTCATTTTCCCTTGAAGTAATCAGGCCGGTTTTCCAGCTCGCGCGCTATCAGCTCATCAGCAAACAACGGCGCGGCTTTGACCACTCTGCGCTCGAGATTGCGCTGACGTGCTTGTGCTTTGCGCTCCGGACTCCAGCGGCGTATAGGCTTCACGTCCAAAAAATCCAGAGACACAGCATAGTCACCCCCCGGTACAAACAGGGCCATCACACTAGCTGGCGCACGCGCACCGGCAGGAACATCTTCAAACACCAATATTTCTTCACCGGGGCAAGGTCGATGAGGGTACGCCCACCGCAGCGAATAACGCCATTCATTCACCGCCGGTCCTCCAGTTTATTAGGCAACATTAGCTCGTCCAGCCACTGTTCTATCTCTGTTCGGTTTTCCAGCTCGCCATGCATTTCACCGACAATTGCCCATAGCGGTTGCCCGTACTCAAATGACTGGCAGAGTACATTGGTAAAGCGCTTACTCCATGCCTGTACCCCGCACCATTCTTGCCGGTGTTCGCAATCGATCTGCCAGCAGTCAGGCAAACCCAGCGCTGCGATCACCGCACTGGATAACCGCAAGCGTGCCTCCTCGCCGCGTTCGCGGTACTGTTCAAAATCGGTGGCGGTAAAGGCTTGCAGCTTGGCTAACGTGAATTTTTCTTCTTTGGTCATCGTGTTATCAGCCGCCCTTTCGGGCGGCAGCTCCAGTTATCAGGCTGCGTCAGTGGTGGCTGTTTCGTCGGAATGGGTTTCGCCTTCAACATTTTCTGCGTTGGCAGGATCGTCGACAGGTGCCTCTTTAGGTTTAGGCGCGGTCATCCACACTGGCACCCAACGGTTACTTGCCATCCGTTCTTCGGCCAACTCTGCGGCGTCCCCTTTCTTCATCTTCTCCGCATCACTTGCCGCACCGGTGAAACCCGCTTCATTCAGGAACTCGACAATTTGTGGTTTTTTCAGGTGGTCAAAGAAATTGGCTTTTGTCGGTTGCCACCAGTCACGCAGTTCGAAATCAAACGCCGTTTCCACCGCATCGAGCGGACTGCGTGTCGTATGCCCACATTCACGGGTCTGTACACCATCCAACCCGCAAGCCGCACATAAACCGAGGATGGAAAGCAACTGCTCCCCTTTCAACGTAAAGAAGGTGGTAAAGTCACGATCCCAACCTTCCGGCAACATGGCGGTGACACGATCGATTTCTGCTTTGAGAGCAAGATAAGCGGTACCCTCTTTGCCTGACGGCGCATTTTCCAGCAAGCTATGGTGTGAGCAACGCAATGACGCTTTGAGCGCAGACGTCGAACCGTAATGATGTGATAACAGGTCACGGCACAACGTCCATGCCAGCAATGCAACGGCCTTCGGTATCTGTTGTACTACCGCTGCCTGTACCGCAAGCGTCCGTTCCGATGACATTTTGGTCAGCAACGGTAAACTGATGTCGTCCACCGGTTCGGGTTGGCGGGTATAAGTGATACCTGATGATGTTCGAGTCTCGTTGTCTGCTTTGGCCCCCTCTGTCCCCTCCTTCTGTTCCCGAAGAAGAACCCCGCGCTGAATGCAAACGTCATCATCCTCAAATGACACGACCACCCCAGCCTGTGCTTTCTGCTCAGGTGTCCACGACCGGATCGCTACAGCCGATTCAAGGTCTTCAATCTGCTGTTGAATCTCATATTCATCGTCGTGGGTGTCAACCTCTTGCAGCGCGGCTGTCAGCGTGTCTAGGCGGGCCTGTTCTTCTTTGGTAAACAAAGGTGCAGGGGTAGGCAAAAAGCCGTACGTCTGCGCATCCTCTCCCCAGCGTTCTACTTGATCCATCCGATGCAGACACCATGCCCACCCTTCGTTTTCCTGTAGGGCATGGGCAACTATCTCCAGCTTGTTAACGAGGTGTGTATCAAGCAGGACTTTATCGACATAGCCGCCATCGTCCTCGCTAAACAGATCACGGCGGATCTGGCTGTCCTCAAAAGCATTGGCTCCGACAAATGCAAACTTCCCGCTACCGCTGATCTGGACTTCACTGGCGGTTATCAAGCTGCGTATTTGATGAATTTGGGGCTTGCCGTTGTAGCTGTTCTCTTTGGCCATATCCAGAACCTGCAACTGGCGCTCAGGGTTATTCTCCAGCGCCAACACATGACAGTGCTCGGTTGTGAGTTCATCTTTAGCCAATGCATCAAGGATAGAAGGAGCCAACCCGGCCAATTTCAGCATGCGCTGGACGTGACGGGCACCATACCCCAGCAGATCACCGATCTGCGCTGGCGTATTCCCCTCTTCAGAAAGTGTACGGAAGCCGATGATCTGTTCGGCGGGGTGCATTGATTTACGCTGGCCGTTTTCCGTCATCGATGCGGCAACCGCCAGTTCGCGTGGAACTACCTTCACAGGCACAAAAGGTTGATCGGCATCGATAAGCCCTTCGCTCACCAACAGCGCGGTAGCCTTTTTACGGCCACCACCACCGACAACGCCCAGTTGGCCGTCAGGCAGCGCAATAACGATCAGGTTTTGCAGTATGCCGACCCCCTTGATGCTGTCGGCCAATCCTCTGACTTCTTTGTCCGTATGCGGAACGATACGTGTGTTCAGTTCGGTATCGGCCAATTGAGAGAATGGCACCAGAACAACCGGCGTACTTTCGAGCAGGGTAACTAGTTCTTTAGACACGGCTTTTTCTTTCGCCTTACTGCTAGCTTTCTTAGCTGTTTTTGCTTTAGACTCGGTAACTGACATAGTTGGTACTCCTTATGTGTTGACTACTGTCTGCCGGACGGCTCACGTCCGGCACCCTTTTGCTTACTGCTTTTTCACACCGCACTGCTAGATATAGCGATTCAGCCAATACCCGGCATCTTGTGAGAAATTCCAATCGCGCCAGCTCATTGCGCCATCGACGCGAACAACAAGCCGAAAATGCGTCCCCTGATCGTCCTCGATGGCAACATTGCTGTAGGCTGCTGCTACAACGTTGGCCTGTTCACGCGTAAACGGGCCGTCTGTTGGTAACAAGACGTGCTGTTGGTCAGCCATTGGCTATAAACTCCTGTTAGTGATGCCCTGCTTGCACAGGGCGAAAAGGTAAATCCTAAAACGGGATGTCGTCTTCAAAATCCATCGGCGGGTATTGACCACCTTGCGGCTGCGATGGTGGCGCTGATGGTGCTTGCGCGGCATCTGCTCCCTTTGGCGACCCTTTCCCTTTAGTCGAGCGCTTGCCCTTGGCCGGTGCGCTGCTGGCTGCTGGCTGCGCGGCAGCCGGAGGTTGTGCAGGTACGTTGCCGCTAGTCTGGCGCTCGCCGCCGCCCAGCATTTGCATGGTGCCATTGACCTTCACCACGATTTCGGTGGTGTACTGATCAATACCCTGCTCGTTCTGCCACTTGCGGGTTTGCAGTTGCCCCTCGATATAGACCTTTGAGCCTTTGCTCAGGTATTCCCCGGCCACTTCGGCCAGCTTTCCGAACAAGACAACGCGATGCCATTCGGTTTTTTCTTTTTGTTCGCCCGTTGCCTTGTCGCGCCATGTTTCGGAGGTCGCCAGAGACAGATTGGCCACCGCGCCCCCATTGGGCATATAACGAATTTCGGGAGCCTGACCCAGATTGCCGACCAAAATCACTTTGTTTACGCCACGTTCTGCCATGATGAATCTCCTTATTTCCGTTGAGCTTTCGCTTTTGAAAACCATCACCCGTTGAGTTGTCGGGGCCGCGGTTTTGATGTTATTGCGGGGACCTGCTGGACTTTCCCGCTGGGTATTACCTTCACCCGTTTGAGAGTCGTTCGCCGCGAGGGCGTAAACGAGCACGGCCCGGTGAAGATGTCTGGGGGGAGCGGGAAATTTTTTTCGGTCTAATGAAATGGCCGGAAAAAATTTATTGCGAAAGGCATGGCCGGCCCCTAGACAGCAAGACGGGTTGTGCTTGTCTCAGCCCCGGCGAAAGAACTCAAATGGGTGAAGATATCCAGGTAATGAAACGAGCAGGAACCCGTCGCAACGACGAAACGCGCGGGCGCGAAACGGCGTTGCTCCTTAGCGCTCTGCAGTCATTTCGCAGAGCAGTGAACGCGCTGGCCCTGGCCAGCTGCAGGGGTTGACCTTGATGTTAGATAGCAGACCCAAAGCCTTCTGGCCCGAAACCCGCCTCAAGCGGGGTTCGGCGAAGCTTACCCGGCATGTTTTGGCCGGGTTAGCTGAGTGGGCTGACGACCTGGCTATGCCAGGGAGCCGAAGGTATCCAGACTGCCGTTAATTCTTGTCCATCAGCTGCTGGCCAGAAGCTACCAAAGGAATAGAAGGGCTATCAGGAAAATAAGGAAATGAAGCAGGAAGAAGACAAAGAGGAGAGAGAAGATACCAGGGAAGTAGAAGAGGAGTCAGCTCACCAGGAGCGGCATAGGGAAGAACAGCGCCGCAGGCGCTGTCCTCTCTCTGGCTTTTTGCCGCTGACCTTTCCCCGCCGGCGCCCATGAGAAACACAGGACCGGCACCAGGACGCGAAACAGGTATTCACCCCAGCTCGACGGCTCAACACCCCGACCCAGGCATAAAGGGGGCATCCGTTCACCCCCTGTGGCTGTGCGATATTTTCAGGCCGCCCCCAACCGCACTATCGCGGTAGACGCATCGGTAAACGCAAACGCCCCACGCGGCAAAGGCTCCCAATGGTCAGAAAGCGGCTTGAGCGATTTGTTTTGCCGTGGCCCGTTCAAGCACACGGCGGTCAGCACGCCACCGGGTATCAGCAACGAGCGGGCATGCAGAATATGTTTGATATCCGCGCCCTGGTTGAACGGCGGATTCATGATAATTCGGCTGTAGTTTCCCTCTGAAGCATGCGGCCAGTATTCCAGGAAATCACTGCAGATCACGTTGATGCCTTCAAATTCGTTTCTCAAGTGCTGGCAAAGCTCGGCGTTAATCTCTACGGCATCACATACCGCAGCGGGTGCCACTTTCCTGATAGTCCTTACAATCGCGCCGGTCCCCGCGCTCGGCTCCAGTATGCGATCCCCATTGCTGATGTTGGCCAGGTGAACCAGACGGTCGCAGATCTCATCTGAGCTAACAAACAATTGTGAACAGGCCGGAACCTCAACCACCGAGGCGCTACGTTCAATTTTTCCGCGCATCATCTCGATACGCTGCTTAAGTGCCAAATGCATCTTATACCCTCTATGGCTCCCCGGAGTTGATCCGGGGAGCAATTTTTATTTGTTCGGGATTTCAACGGTTTTCATGTCGCTGATATACACAGATGACAGCGTGCAACCTTGCGTCATCACTCGGCGGTAGCGATAGGCTCCGTGGGTGTCGGTGGCCTCAACGGCCCGAACGCCCTTGTAATCACGGTGTTTCGCGGCCCATTCGGCTTTGGTCATCGTCACACATCCCTCGTCGGGAACATTCACGTTCGGCGGACGTTTTACTGTCTTACTGGCAGCTTGTGCCTCTTCCTCTGTGGGGGCTTTATAATCGGTGATGCGATCAACGGTGAGTTTCATCGTGCCCTTGTACCCTAAAAAATTGTGCCACGGCGTTTCCAGTGAGGTGACTTCTCCGTTTCTTTTGTTGATCTTGAGGATAGGCAGCCATTCCTCCCTGCAAAGCACCTGACCGCCGACTTGAAATTCTTTCGCGCTCGTTATCACGCTGCCGCTCTCGTTCAACATGGCCCGTTCGTAGCTCAAGCGATTGCGGTAATGTGTCGCCCAGCGTTGATAATGGCGGATAGCCCTATCATGGCAAGGGATCGCAACATCTCGGGCCTGTTCGGCCGTGATAATATCTTCATCCAACGCTGAATACAGACTCATGCGCCCTTCGTACTGGCTTTTATCCTGTGGTCGGGGGTACTTCTCCAGGCTAAAACATGCGTAAATACTTTCGTAATTGCTGATTGCGATGGCCATCTTTAAATCCAGGTTATCGGAGCGCCAAAGTTTCAGAAATTTTTCCGAGTCTGCGATATTTTTTTCTGCCTTGCGCAAGTCGGCTTCAATTTTTTTGATCCGGCGATAGCGCACGGCTGGCAGTTCTTTATATTTGGCGTGGGCCAAGGACGCCGCAGCCCTTTCTTGCCAATACTCTGACCGTTCGAACAGCATGACGGCCTTTTGCATACCGTTTTCGATTTTTGCGGCATGCCTGCGCGCTTTTCGCTCGCTATGATGGCCAACAAGGATCGGCTGCCCAAAGGGAACCGCCGAGGCCAGCTTATCGACCGCCGTTAAAACCTGGCTGGATTCTGCCGCGCGTTTCTCGCTGTAACCGCTGAAGCGTTCGGCGCGTTCGCTCTGACGCTCAAACAACGTGCTATCTTCATCCTCGATGTCACCGGCAAGGCTCATCAAGACATCTTCGCGGCCCGGCGTCCACGCAGGCGCCACGAAGAAACGCTGTTTAGGTGCCCATTTGAAACCCGCCTTGCTCACTGTCGCGTAGGTTTCTTCATCGAGACGATGGAGGGGATACAGGCGCAATTTGTTGTCATCGGGGGAATAGGTCGCCCGATACTCATTGCTGTTGAATTCATGAGATGCCTCTGTAGGCTTCGCTGTCGCGCCCTGGACGTTTTGTTGTGACATGTTTTGAATCTCCTTATGTGGTTAAAGTGATGCTTCTGTGAGTATTCGCCGTCGCAAACTGGCCCAGACCACAATCAGGAGCGCTGGCAAGGCCGCCGCAGGCGTTCATACCAGCCTTGCCAGAAGGAGCGATGGAGTGTGGTCTACTGCCTAGCGACGGTCGGAATAACTCACGGAAACTCACCCCACAGCTGAGGGTGAAACAGGGCACAATGCGGAACGGCGCAGCAGCAGCGAAAGCCGTTACGCGCTTCTGAGCGACGGCAGCAGTATCGCCGTCGTGGTGAATGCGCTGGCCAGTGGCCAGCTGCAGGGGTTGGTGTTGGACAGCAGACCCAAGCCTTCAGGCACGAAACCCGCATCATGCGGGGTTCGGCGAAGCTTACCCGGCATGTTTTGGCCGGGTTAGCTGAGTGGGCTGACGACCTGGCTACGCCAGGGAGCCGAAGGTGGCTCCAAGAAACACCCATCAAGCTTGAAAGACCTATAGGGTTGAAAGCGGAACAAAAGTAGAGGAAAGAGAAGTGAAATGGATACAAAAAGGTAAGAAAAGTTAGGAATTCAAATTGGCATTGAGGACAAGCACAACCGTTCTCGATTGGAAAAGCGTTGCAACTATGGACAAACGATTGTCTCTTTCCTCTGATGTTCGATCTCTATGTTACACTGCTGTTTTTCCAGAGTTTAGTTGCGTGGTGGTATGAAAAAGCGTGAGTTTGATGAATTGCTTACCGGCGTAGGAGTTTTGACCGTCGATGCTTATGCTCAAGAAATGAAACAACTTTTTCCAAATCTGATACTTCCGACACTTCAGTTTGAGGTTTGTAGTCCTGCACATGCCGAGCTTTCTAAATCATGGCGGGATACATCAGTATATAAGGATGGATACGGATGTTGGTCTTGGGAGACGATTTATCACAAGTCGAAATATTCAACCAAAAAGTTTGTTGTGGCAGTATCGAGCAACGGCAAATTTGGTGGACTCTTTTCTGGAAAATTATCATCAAATGAAGTAGAGCTGCAGTTTGTACATCGTGATGTTGACTGCCCCTCACTCAAGGGGTTCATGATCCCAGCGTCTGTGACGTTTTCGGCTTTTTTAGGTCTGGCCATGTCTCGCGACGTTCTTTCTGTGTGTGAGCCAGCTAAAGCGATTGTTGACCGGTATGAAACGAGTATGAAAGGAGATGTTGCTTTTACATACAATAATCAAAAGGAAGTGCTTCGGATGAGTGTTCCAGTTGATGAGGTTGTATCCCCACCAACTGATCAGTAGAGGACTAACTTTTATTAGTGTCTTGCGCCGCTACAGTTGGTTCATTTTCGACGTACAGCACTGCTCTCTTATCTTCTGCGGAGAGATTTGGATATAGAGTAACACCTGCTTTACGCATAGCATCTAAGCGCTGCATTGGTGTCATATCTTTAAATTTTGTCATCTCATCTACCCTCAAGCTCATGCATAACGCAGATACCGCGTTTAAATAATTCTATACGGATTACCAAATTTACTCAACCAAAGGTTGAATACTCCTTGTACAGGGCTTTGCACCCAGAAGCGAAGCGGATATGCGTCACTGACATCTTCCTTCACGACATAAGGTAGTTATCCACATTAAGGGTGCATATCCGGCGTAGAACCCTGTGAATAACCTCGCCACCTCGCGTCTTAAACCGCCGCACCAGAGGTGTACGTTTTTCACTCAACAAGGATTGGTCAACTACTGCCTGGCAACTTTATTCCTTTGAAAAGCAATGCGCTGCTTTGACACACCATTATTTCTACCGATCCCACTTGCAAGCCCTATAGGTAACATCAATAATACACTGTATAAATATACAGGTAAATGATGTTATGACGATTGAAATTTTTAAATACTCACCAGGCACAGCCCCACTCGCACTGCCACTTTTTGCTGACTCATGTGCGGCAGGGTTCCCAAGCCCGGCGCAGGACTACATCGAAGCTCAGTTGGATCTCAACGAATTTTGTATACGGCATCCCTCCGCAACCTACTTTGTGCGGGCAGAAGGCGAGTCAATGGTAGAAGCTGGCATTCTGTCTGGTGATCTGCTGATTGTTGATAAGGCGGTCAAACCCACGCATGGCGACATTGTGATCGCTGCAGTCGCCGGTGAATTCACTGTCAAACGGTTGTGTACTACTCCGCGTCTTTGCCTGCAGCCAATGAATCCCGCCTACAGCCCGATATTTGTCGATCCGGACGAACTGGACATATTTGGTGTGGTCATGCACGCCATCCATACGCTTCGTTGAGCGAGGTGCCTATGTATCTGCTGTGTGATGTCAATTCGATGTATGCCAGCTGCGAACAGCTCTTTAGGCCTGATCTCAAAGGAAAACCGGTGATCGCTCTCAGTAACAACGACGGAGCGATTGTGGCGGCCAACGCGCAAGCAAAGAAGCTGGGAGTTAAACGTGGCACACCGTACTTTCAGGCCAAAGCGCTGATCGAGCAAAACCGCATAGCGTGCTTCAGCTCGAACTATGCGCTCTACGGCGACATGAGTTCACGCGTCATGGCCACACTTGAAGCTCTGGCCCCCCGGCTTGAGATTTACTCGATCGACGAGGCGTTTTTGGACGTCACCGGCATCAATACCTGTGAGCCTTTACTCAATTTTGGCCGTCGCGTACGGGCAACAGTGGCACAGCAAACCGGGCTGACGTGCGGAATTGGCATAGCGCAAACGCGTACGCTAGCCAAGTTGGCCAACTACGCAGCAAAGACATGGCCAGGAACGGGGGGCGTGGTTGATTTGAGCGATCGCCAACGGCAGCGCAAGCTCATGGCACTGCTGCCGATCGATGAAGTGTGGGGCATCGGCCGCAAGCTCTCTGCCAAGCTAAAAATCATGGGGATAGAAACGGTGCTGCAGCTGGCCGACGCCAACCTACAGTTGATGAAACGTACGTTTGGCGTGGTGGTAGAACGTACAGTACGTGAACTCAATGGTACGCCGTGCATCTCTATCGATGCGCTGCCGGCGAAGCAACAGATCATCTGCAGTCGCAGTTTTGGTGAGCGCGTCACGCAGCTGCAGGACATGCGCCAGGCAGTCTGCCAATATGCAGAACGGGCAGCGGAAAAGTTGCGCCAGGAACGCCAGTATTGCCGTCACGTCAGCGTTTTTGTGCGCACCAGCCCGTATTCCAACGATCCGTATTATGGCAACAACGCCAACCAGGTGTTGATGTTGGCCAGCCAGGACACGCGGGATATCGTTGCTGCTGCAATGAAAGCTCTCGACCAGATTTGGCGCGATGGCTACCGGTATCAAAAGGGCGGGGATCATGCTCAATGATTTCTGTAGCCGTCCAGGTCAGATCGATATGTTCGACGACACACCGCCACGGGCCAACAGCGATAATCTGATGAAGGTTGTCGATCGCATTAATGGTACGGGATTGGGTAAGATATGGTTTGGCGGTCAGGGGATTGATAAAGGCTGGCGAATGAAGCGCGAGATGCTCTCCCCTGCCTACACGACTCGATGGAAGGATCTCCCCAGGGCAATCATTAAATGACCTATAGCAAGGAAGTGCTGGCACCCTATGGAATTGTTCAAACTGGCCCCGAATTTGGTACCTTTGGCGAACGCCGCTGCCTATTTGAAATACCGCTCGCTACAGGGCGCACGGTCTGGATGGATCAGCGCCTGACAAAGCAATCAGACTATTGGATCGTGCTTGTCGAAAAGCGGCCCTTCCTGCAGGCCTGGGCACGTGCTCACCAAGAACGTCACCTGGCAGTCGGCGATGAGTCCATCTGGCGCCAAGACAGAAAATTTGCTAGCGCTGATGATGGATTTTCGCCTGGAAGGGAAAACCCTGTGCCACTGGCAGAATGTGGGGGAGATTACGTGGTTGAAAAGGGTCTTCCCGCTCTCAGGTTGTGTTTTGGCAATGGTGTGACCAGGACGATCTGGCTGCTGGCCAATGGCGTGGAACGTTTTCCCGTCAAGGTTTCGACTGCCAGGACTGCACAGTTGATCCACCGTGGCGCAGGCGTAAAATCTACCTGCCCGCTATCCATTAGTGGGCTTTACGAAGTGATTTATCCTTGAATAAGCGTAACTCGGATGCTGATTTCCGCCCTTGCCATCAGACCATAGCCGAAGGCCCGAAACCCGCGCTTTTGCGGGGTTCGGCGGAGCTTACCCGGCAACGAGCCGGGTTAGCGTAGTCCGGTTGACGACCCTGCGCAGCTGGGGAGCCGAAGGGGGCCATACTGCCGTTAACGTGTTTTGCCCTGGGATCGCTGTCAATCCATCTCGGTAGATCAGCGATCGGCGACCAGATAGACCTCACACGAATTGACAGTAAAGTTAGGAAGAACGAAATGAGGAGGAAGAGGAAGAAGAGCGGCATGTGTAAGAACGGCGCCGCAGGCGCCGTCATCACCCTGCTTTTGCCGCCAGGTGTTGACCGCCCAGGGCAAGGCATGACACTGAGGCCCAGAGAGTCCGAGCCTCGTCGTCAATCAGAACGAAATGGTCACATGCTCAATGCCGCAGGCTTTTGCATAGCGGGCAATGGTTTCAACACTCGATTTCGTCACGTTGTTTTCCATCCGGCTGACGGTCGAGGCATTAACGCCCATGGCCTTGGCAACTTGAGCGCTGGTAAGTCCTGCCACATTGCGCCACTCGGCCAACGTCGCCTGTAGACGCTCTTTGCGAATTTCATCCTCCATCGCTGCCTTGTACTCACTGTTTTCCATCATTTCGGCCTGAACCTGAGCATGAGTTTTATACTTTGTCATTTATCATCTCCTCGAGTCGCTGCATTGCCAGATCAATTTCACTTTTTGGGGTTTTGGGTGTCTTTTTAATAAAGATCCTGAGCATAAAAATGCGCTCCCCTTTCTGATATACCCATATCCCGCGAGAGATATCTTTTCCCATCGAGCGGATCTCATAGAGACCATTACCCAGTGGCTTGGTATCCGGCTCTCGCAGTTGCCGGGGGTCACTCTCCAGCTTGCCGATGATCCGGGACAGTTTCGCGGCAACGACCGGGGGTAGCTCCTTCAATTCCTTTTCCGCTTCGTAGTGATAGATTACCGTGAACATCATTCCATCCCTGTGCCTTAACTATTATTGCATTATAATGCAATTTGCATTGTGATGCAATTTCTATGACCTTTGCCTCATGTTAATTCAGCGGCGGGATCCCACCGCTGAACCACGATTAGGCCAAACAGTTATAGGTCACACGGTAATCGAGATACTTAGTTCCACGCATGATTTCTTCGACATGCACAACGTTATGCGCCACATTATTGATAATCATGATCTGCTCGATTGCGGCGTGTAGATGGCTACGCTCTATCTTTTCGGGCACTACAGCCAGTGATGTATCGGGAACGTTGACGGGCATCCACAAATTGTTATCAGCACCCGATAAAGGGGTATCGCAGAAGTGGATAGATGGCGTTCCTTTGAGCACGGTTAGAATGACAGTAAGGGTTTTGCGGCTATTAACGGGAATATTCATGATGGCTCCTGTGAGTATGGCGTATTGCCGAAGAGGAAATGGCCTTCCATTTCCTACAAAGGTATTATGCAATAAAACCCGTTAAATATCAATTATGATATCCTATGGCATCACTAATTTCGCATGCGAAAATGATTGAATGGAAGGCGACAAGGATATTGTGGAAGAGATCGGCTCGATCAAATCGCCGGAATTGCGTTGCCCTATGCAGCTCTGCGCGCCCCCTTCCTGCCAGGCGAATTTTTGCGGAGCCTGCCAGCGTACAGCAATGTTAGTGCCGCCGGTCGAAGACAAGCGACACTGACAGCGATGGCTGAGAGTTTCGCATGCGAAATATCACATCGCCCTGGGTACTCGATGAGTCTAAGATCTATGTGCCGCTTGGTGTGTCCTGGTTAGGCTCTACTATCTGAATGTTATACAACTTTTCCAGCTCTCTGATTTTTGCCAGGCGATCCTGTTCCAGGGTCTTTATTTTGTAGCGCCGTCTAATGACTCCCCGAAAGCTGTTCATGGATGGGGTAACACGCCGGTTATCCCGTAGCGTTTCGGCCAGCTCTGCCAATTTAGTAAAAAACGAGCGGTCACGCTCTCCAGCTATATCTAGCTTAAGCCCTGTCTGTATCAATGCGCTCACCTGTTCCTCGGTAAGTTCATTGTTGAGATACTTTTTACGCTGGTACTTTACCCAATCGACCAGAGCGGAGCCCTTTGTTACCTCACCAGAATCATTGACCTCTGTTTTTAGTAGACGCAGATTGGCCTCAAAGTTGTGCTTGGAGATATCAAATGTAACGCCCAGGGAGTTGAGAGCATCTTCCTGATAAGCAGGTAATGTACCGCTTCGGTGAGCCGCCCTTCGCGCCTTAATGAACTGAAGGAACGGTCCGGTTGACGCATCAGAAACTGTATTCCCAGCCTCCAAATAGGCGCGTAACTCTTCAAGGTTCTGATAAAACAACTCCTGATTGTAATCCCAGATGAAACCCAACTCATCGAGAATACGTTTTTTTTCGGGATCCAGACGGTTACGTGCGTACAGCGCTCGCATGTGTTTTACCCATATCCCAAAGCTCCCCGCGTTCGCAGTTAATACGCGGCTGTGCCCGTTAATACTTATAAACTCTTTCAGCTGTTCCACGCGATCGAGGAACGTCTTATTGAAGGATGTATAGACTTTTAGATAGATCAAATCTGCGAGCTTATGCACATCAAAACTGCTGTCGTCCGTATACCTGAAAAATGACGGTAGTAACGTGTGACCTGGTGTGCTGCTGTCTGGGGAATACAATTTAATCGCGCGATGTAGGAGTTCATCGTTCTCTGAGAGCGAGTTTAAAACCTGCATGATGGCAGAGAAATCGCTGTACTCTACCGCGTTATCACCACTGAGTACCGGCAGGATGATATAACCAAAGTCCTTGCCTGGGTACTTGCGCATTGCCCTACCGGCACATTGGATGATATCAATCGGCGATGTCTTGCTGCTGCAGAACATGGTGGCGTCGGTTGCCGGAACATTCATCCCTTCATTCAGGCACCGGGCGTTAGTGATCACACACGAATCACTGTCCTTATAAATGGCGAAATGGGCATTACGGGTATAAGGCCCCTGCAGGCTAGATACATGGGTGACCGGGGTATCGAGTACATCGGAAAAGATGGTCGCCGCCTTGCTCGCCTCATCGATCGTGGCATGGTAGGTGATGACTTTTTTTAGCCCGTACTGCTCCATTGCTCGCTTAAGGGTGAGCGCAATAGCATAGGTTTTGTGTTCTGAGGTGGAAATGGTTTTCTCTTTCAGATAGCTGCGAACTTCATCATCGGTGACACAGGCGACCAACAGTTTATAGTCGCTGATAACGCCGTCTTCAATGGCTTCGCGGATCTGATAGGTATAAACGAGTTTTCCGTAGAGTTCTTCATTGTCCATACTGAAGAATTCTGTATCGTCATCTTTCTCATTGTAGGATGCGTGCCGTGGGGTAGCGGTCATCCCGAGGCGCTTAATGACGTTCGGATAGCCTGTCAGTGTCTGGTTGAATAACGTACTCAACTTTCCTGCAGTCCGATGCATCTCATCGTAGATCACCAAATCGACCTGGATGCCACTCTCGGCCAGCACTGTGAGCAACACTGGCGCGGAGTTGTAGGTCGTGACTATGGCCCTTTTTCCCGGATGTTCTCCCAGGAATACCTCTGGCTCAATCGCATTTTCACTGTGATATTGAAACACGCGCCGATCGGTTGTTTGCCGGTATTCGTCAGCAATCTGGTCAACTAACATAATGGTCGGAGCGACAATCACTGTCACCAGGGCGTGGAGTCGATCTGCGATCATGGCTCCGGTATATGTTTTGCCTGAACCACAGCACATGACAACAAGTGCATTGTCAGCCGTGCTCAGCTCCTGGACAGCGAGTTCGGTGGCTTTCTCCTGGAAATACTTAGGTGTAAACATCAGGCGCTCATTATTCAAATCAGATTGGCAATGCCGGCAGACAAGCATTCTCCTGCAACAGAGTTGGTGATTTTCCACATTACGACGTTGCGCTTGCCTGTGGCCTTCTCAAACTCATCAATCGTCATGTAAAAATTCAACGTGATGCGTTCACCTTTGCGACGAAATTCCTCAAAGCGGTCTTCGGTCATGTTGTCGCGCAGGGTAGCGAAATCGGTGATCTCATTGGCTACATCATCAGGGACAGCGCGAGAACCGTCCTCCCACCGCTGCCAGGTACGAGTTGTCACCTGACCGATATGCTCGGCGGCCTCACTGCATTCCAAAGCGAGGATCTGACGGAGCGCTTTTAATTCTTTGTTTGTCATAATACGGCCCGATAGCAAGCCGCCCTTCAGGACGGCTGCAATGATTATTTTTCGATGATATTGAAGATTTGGCGCAGCAGGGATGCATGGTTATAGCTTTCTTTGTCGATGCAGGTAAAGTCACCGCGCTCAACGTTGAAAACTTCGCCATTGTGATTGACGTTATGAATAGCGTGGTGCTCTGCCAGGGCTTCTACTTCGGCAAACTTATCTGCGGGAACATCATAAGCGATGGTGATAGTCGTGGTCATTTTTCGTCTCTCTCTTTAGAGGTGATCCGAGCTAATCCCGAACCATGGGTCTAGTATAGGTCGCGAACGCGACCACCGCAAGAGACATACTTCACAACTTTAGGGGGCTAGCTAACGACTGAGGATAAGCAGCCGGGAATTTCGCATGCGAAATCGAGCTGGCAAGGTCACCACGACGTTTACCTGGTGAACCCAGGCTGTTGAACCCGAAAATCCAGAATCGCACTTAGCGCGGCACTGAAGAGCTATACGGGATTCTTTTACATGTCCTTTCTTAATGCCCGTTTGCCAACGACATAAGCGCCGATCGGACCACAAAACCCAATCACAACGTAGATGCTGTCCCACACGCCGCCTGGATATTGTTTGGTCATCAAATAACAGCCGTACATTGCCGCCGCGTACAGGACATAAACATAAAAGGTCCACCGGAAAAAGCGGCGTCTAGTATGCCTAATTTGATAGAGCAGCTTCCACCCGTCCCTTGTCTGATCCTCAAACACCTGTTTCATTTTTTGGCTCACCGGTCATTTTTCCTTAAATTGACTTTTCGCATGCGAAACTTTTTACGCTCGTCGATACGCTTTCAAGACCTTTGACGTCAGTTGGTAGTAAGGTGTCGCCCAGCGGCCATTGGGTATTGTCGAGTATGTAGGCTTATCTGCCCTTTTGTCACAATACAGGATTTCAATCACACCGGATTCGGCGAGACGTCTGGCAACGGCGGCAACGTTCGTATCGGTAATATCAATTAATGAAGCTACCGTTTCTTTTTCCAGGATTGTTTCGCCGCGATCGAATGCATCAAGTAGGCAAGCCAGCATCGATGTAGCATAACCAATCCTGCCGGTATCTTTCAAAATACGATCAAGCTCTAAGAACGTCATTTAGGTATTCTCTTTTTACGCGTGCGATAGTGAGCGTCATTTTCCAGGGCAGCGTACAGCCAGCCGGCTGCTACATCGCGATCAAACGTGGGCGGCAACAAACTCAAGAGCAACTCACAGTCTTTTGATTTTATGGTTAACGTGAGGATTGAAGCGCATGCGGCCCACTCAGCATGTTCTTTAGGCATCCACCCGTTTTCCAGCAGCATTGACATGGCCGCCTGCATCCCCCAACGGGGAGTATTGTTTTTAATCCCCCATTCATTGATGGCAGCCCCGGTAAGCGGCCTTCCCCGATCTTGGAGAAAGCCGTTTTTTATGGCGGTATTAACCAGAACGTCTGCAGCTTGTGCAGACGTCAGTTCTGTGGTCATCACCCATGTTTTTACAATTCGCGGTAAGAATTCTTCCGCCAATTGTGCGAAGGGTGTCTTAGTCGTAAGCATTTAGACCTCTTTAATCCCCAGGACCGTCACCTCTTTTGCCTCGATGCAGACTTCACCAACAGGGAGTTTGATCCAGACCAGACCAAATTCGTCCGGCGTTTTGTCCATTACCAGGTAGCCTTCTTCGCCGTCGACCATGACCATGACGCGTCTGCTCGTTACTACTGGTGAGGTAGTAGTCGATGCTGCGAGACTGGCTGATTGATGGTTGCTCTCTATCCTCTCAGTCTGTTGCTCATCGCTGCCTGCGCTAACAGAACTGGTTGCTGTCGGTACAGCTGGTTGCTCAGACGCTCCAGGCAAAATGCCGCTTTCAGGATCATTGGTCTCAACCTTCGCCGGTTGTTGGCCACCGTTATCATTCGCCCCTGGCTGGACGGCAGCGGCCCCTGTAGGCGCAGCCACTTGCTCAGCCCCCCCAACCTCATGGCCATTACTTTCGGATGCCTGGGGCTGTTGACCATCGTTCTCACCCGATGATTGTTGTTCGCTGGTACTCTGGCCATGCTGTTCTCCAGGCTTTGGAGGAACAACCGGTTTCCCTTTCAGCAAGTTCAGTTCTTTAATGGCGTTCCCGCGTGTCAACTTTCCATCGCGTAACAACGCCACCATTTTTTCAGCCCTGTCCGGGTCGATATCGCTGATTTGGCTAAGGGTATAAACCATATCGAGATCTTTGGTGACCTTATCTTTCAATAAGGATTTCACCACTTCCGGCGCATCCAGCAATCGCATGTGCTTGCTGACAAATGTCTGCGGCTTGCCAAGCACCTTTGCGATTTCTGCCTGAGTCATGTTCCAGGTAGTTTTCAGCTCATGCATGTTGTCCGCAGTGGCTAAAGGTTTAAGACCGGACTGGTGAATATTTTCAGTCAGCTGAGTAATGATCCGATGTCGGTCATCCTTCGGTGGGGGACCGACGTAAATATCGATATACTTCTCGCCACGTTTCTTTTCTGATCTCCATCGAGTTTCCCCAAATAATATCCGATAACCTCGTTTGTCACGGGGATAGCAACGTGGTGGTGAAAGGACCCCGACTTCATTGAAACTATTGGCCATGCCTTCTATCGTAGCCTCGTCAAAGTCTTCCTCCGGACGGACCTGTTTAACCGCATAGACTTCATCGATCGGCACGCGAATAATCTGGCCATTCGGTTCTAACTCAGCACGCGCCACATCGCTCAACACGCGGTGGTCCAGCTGTTCCGTTGGCAACGCCACCTCACGTTCCTGCAGGCCTGGTGCTGGCACCACCTCCGGCGCGGAGGTGGCCTGCTGGCGTTGTTCTTTTTGATCCCGCAGCTTATTTTTAAATCCCTTGGCCATGATTAGCCTCCAGTTCGTGCAATGATGGTATCAACCAGGCGATCGTAACTGGCCACGAGTGGGCTTTCTGGATCATGCTGTTTAATCGTAATTGAAAGCTCGATTGCTTCTCGCACTTTGGTTGCTACAAATGGCATCACTTCCAACAGGTATTCTTCGCTAAATCCCTGCTCTTCAAGGATCTCAATCAACATTTCGAGGTTTACCGTATCAACCTGCGCATAACGCCCTTCTAGCATGGGTTTTTTATAGTTTGATACCATAGCGTGAGTGACGAACACCCCGAGAAGTTTCAACTCTGGGTGATAACGTTTTTTGATCTTCTTGAACGTACCAATGTGTTTTTCAACGCCCAGCCGTGCGGTTCTCTCCAGCAGGGTTGGGATCAACAGGTAATCAGCGACAACGTGATTGGCTAACAACGTGTTTGTCCATACCGGTGATGAGTCGATGAGAATGTAGTCATAATTTTCTTTCAACGCTTCAAAGCGCTCTTTAAAGTCAAAAATGCAATCAGCATGCCGGTTATTCACTTCATTTAGATCTTCTGTAGCCCCCATAAATCCCCGGCCGTCTGGCAATGTAATAGGGTTAAATGGTGTATCCGGACCGGCGTACAGACGTGACATGTGTGCTTCACCAGGCACAAATGTTCGCCCTAATGGATTTTCATCAATTTCGGGTGGCAACCCGTCCGGGAACTGGCGTGATGTCAGGCCTCCCATCCAATCGCCATCAACACAACACGTCCGTTTATTGCGGGCCTGCAGCTCATTGGAGATCTCTGTTGTTGAGAAGGTTTTACCAATCCCGCCTTTTTGTGAACAAATTACAATTACTTTTGCAGCCATCTTTGCGTCCTCTTTAAAAATATTTCGCATGCGAAAACAGATAAATCGTTACTGGTGCGGAGCCTGATTGCTATTCAGCTCTCTTCGTTTATTGCCAGGTGCGATGAGTTCGGCATGGATGGCCACGAAAGAATAGCCATATATGTTTGAACCGTCTTTCTCGTACATTTTGTTCTTGATGGTAAAATCAACCGATATTGTGTCACCCAATAAGTACCGATCCGCGATGCGTTCGGCAGCGCTATCATAGGCAATGAGTTCCAGTTTCGTTTGCTGATCACCACGATTGCGCAGCTCGGCGACAGTGAATAAACAGTATTGGGATTCATCACGTTGGATCAGTTGCGGTTGTACCAGTAAACGGCCAACAATGGCATTGTGTTGCATGTTGCATCTCCTATGAGCCGGGCGTTTCGCCGAAGTATCAGGTGGCCTTCCACCTAACGTCCATCAATCTATCAGGATGAAATTTAAATATCAATAAAGATATTTAAAAATCATCATCTTTCTCACATGCTTAACGGTTCCACAATTTCGCATGCGAAATTAAGCAATGTAGGCGACAACTTTTCCTGATTTTGAATCACAAGCGCTGATAAGGGCGTAGCCTTTCTCGGCGAGTTCCATTGTCAGTCTTTCAATTTCCCGCGCCAGGTGCTCCTTTCCACGCGTTGAGAACTGTGACGGCTTACCGTATTCCTCGACAAAATGGGCGATGCTATCCGCTTTAACCTGGACTTTGCGGTAGCTTTCTAAGAGTGGAATACGGGTAATTTTTATCATCCGGCAACAGAGGTCACCATGATTGATAATGTCGGATTTGTAGGGGGTGACATCTTTGGCGTTGTAACGCAGGGGTAGCAACGCTTCAATCTCATGAATTTGGTCAGGGTACAACCTACCTTCAACGAGAGTAAAACCGCGAGTTAGCAGCTCGCCGACTTTGATATCTGATTTGACGGTGGGCAGCCATCCTTTGGTGCCCTGGGAGATATGAAACAACTTCTGGTTCAACATAATGTTGATGCTCCTGTGAGACGGGCGTTTCGCCAACATTCAGGGGATGGCCTTCCATCCCCAACACGAACATTATGTCTCAAGGCCAATAAGATATCAATTTTGATATTTTATTATTTCGCATGCGAAACTTTAAGTCTTACCTGTGCCGCTATTTTAATGCGCGGAGTTGGTCCTTTTCCTCCTCAAGTGAAAGGATCGGCGTGCTTCCCCTGGACAACATTTGGGTTTCATTGATGATTCGTGACCGGATATCGGCGAACTCCCAGTGTGTTAGTCTTCCGTCAATCATCGCGTCAGAAACAACCGCTTTGGTCTGGGAAGACAGGCGTGGCCAGGCCAACGCAATCTCCCTGTATTCTCCCGCTTCAAGTTCCCCGCGAATGTAGATTGCGGTGCCAACACCGGTTAGAAGCGGCAATATGAGCGCCACTGCCAGGTGATCTTTGACGAACGTTAACGCCCTTTTCATTTGGTCTGGTCCTTCAGTTCAGATGACGGCTGGTTCAGGATAATCGTGGTACCCGTTAACCAATTGCTTCCACAACGGATAACTGTCTTGTCTGATTTTTCAAACCAGTCCCCCCCGCCTTTTGAACAATCGGGAATTGCCTCATAAGTAGGAATATCAAACTTCTGATAAACGGTCCCCATGAATGAGGGGTAACTATCGCCATTGATCAACCACAGCCTTTCAACTGTTAACAAAGCTACACAAGCAAAGAACGCTGCGTAAACCCATAGCATTATCTTGCCAAAGGCACGGCTAAAGCGGTTCCGAGAAGTGCTCAAATGACTCACAAGGTACAAAACGGCAATAAACAGGGCGACATAAAAGAATCCCAAAAAAGTCGACCAGTTACGTTGGAGCAGGCCAAATCCGACCCCGAGGGACAAGAACATGCCGATATTAATTTGAAACCAAAATCCTTTCATTGAACATCCTTGAAAGGCCCGCACCAGGCGGGCCAAGTTAGTTATCTCATTTTACTTTCGATAGCGGCTAACTCAGTTTCCAATCTTTTCCACTCCTGGTCAATGAGTTGGAGATTGTACGTCGAGTCAACTACTGATGAAATATCGCCACTCATTTTGATGATGTCATCGCTATTGACCATATTCAACTTTACTAATCTCGATCGCATGGCTTCAAGATCAGACCGATTAGCCAGATCAGTATTAGCGAGACAAATTTCTATCTTCAATATTTGCTCCCGTAACCAATCGCTGTAATCAGAGCGCCTCACAATTCCACTGGCAATGTCCCGCTCTTTCGCCTTGCGCTCTATTTCGCTTATTTGCAGGCTTTGTTGCTTTTTGCTAATCGCCTCCTGCTTTCGTTTTTTTTCTTCTTGCCAGTCTTCATAAGTCGGCAGAATGACCTTAGTGATAAAAAACAGCACAATGATCAACACCCAAAGCCAGCCGTACATAGGCATAATGAGACCGATTATATCTTCAGTAGCGTTCGGAAAATTACTGGGCATCACTGCCTCCTGAAGACGTTTGTTTTTTCAGTTCTTCAAGACGTTGATCTATGTGGGGAGTGCCTAACATATCGAATTGTTTCTTCAGATCTTGCCCTGAAACCTCCTTGGCCATTGAATCTAAAGCAGCTGAATCCGCCTCCAGCTTATCGACTTTGGATCGTATTTTGGTCATGTCGATGGCGTTATTGCCAACCCCCCCCATGATCCGCGACACCTTGCCACTCGTATCTGCAATTTTAGCCCGGGCATCGAGCAGGGTGACCTCGTTTTTCGCGTCTTCATACTCATCGCGCAGCGTGGCGAGTTTGCTTTTCAAGTCCTCGACCTTTGGATTCAATGTCTCCAATGCATTGCTATAGAAGGCAACATTCCTCTCGTATCGTTGCACGTATTGTAAAGCTGTTCTGGCCAAATCATCGCGATCTGCCTGGACGGCGCGATGTGCTCGGTCATTCCAATCGGAGACTGCTTTTTTGCTGGCTTCCAGCTGTTTTTGAAGAAGGTTCTGCTGGCCAATTACTGCAGCAACAACCTCTTCGGTGCTACCGATTTGCACCTCAAAATCTCTCACCATTTGCCGAGCGAGCAGTGCTGGGTCTTCCATCTGATCAACAGCATCATTAGCATTCGCTTTTAAGATCCGTAACAAACGACGTAAAATAGACATAGCCATTTTTGATACTCCACATATTTTAAATGGTCAGGCAGACGGTGGCGTAGGGCGCCACTCCTGCCGTTCTTGAACGCAGGACATAGAGTTAGACTCGTTACATAGCAGACTCCTTTGAGCCAGGCTTCACGCCGTATATTGGAAGCGGCCTTCCGCTTTCAATCTGATAAATGGGTTTTCTTGCTATTCACTTCGTATCAATAGTGATATGTAATTACCTCCATAGTTTCGCATGCGAAATTTTGCAGCCTCACTGACGATGCAACCAAAAATCGCCATATCCAGCTGACAACCCGAGCAAACACCAGACTGGGTAGGGGATCGTTTCTTTGTTCGTAAACCAGTTTTCAATCTGCCCAGGGCTTAAACCAAAGGTATCTGCAAGGCTGGTTTTTGTTTTGCTAGCCTGGGACATCACACAAGCAATTTCAGCGCCTGTAGGTTCTTTCCACCCTGCAGTAAAAGGACAAAAACATTCCTTTCTGACCTGCAGCTGCTTTACGTTGTAAGCACTATGAGTTTCCATTGTTATCTCCGGAGAGGTGCCGCCGCAGCGGCACTTACAATTTAGATCCAGCCCCGTTCTGCGAATGAGGTGGTTTGACCATGGCCTATGACAACGTGGTCGAGGGTTCTTACATCAACCAGGGCCAATGCATTGGTTAGTCCAACCGTTATGTCGCGATCTGCCTTACTAGGTTCAGCTAATCCTGATGGATGGTTATGTGCAAAAATGACGGCGGCAGCATTTAGCTTGATCGCTTCTTTCATTACTTCACGAGGATGCACATTAACGGTGTTAATCGTGCCAAAAAACATACGTTTAAACTCTATCAAACGATGTTGATTATCAAGAAAGAGGACAGCGAACACTTCCCGTTCTTCAGACTCAAGTTGAAGCCGCAAGAAGTTGGTAACGGTCGCAGGTTGAAGGAACATGATGCCTTTCGCTTTAATGCGAGCATCAAGGATCGCAATTGCCTTATGGATGTAATACTCCGCCAGGGCTTCAACGTGCGTTGGAAGGGGGATAGGACGCTGAGACATTGTTTCTCCTTTGAGAATTGGCGTTTCGCCGGTACTAGATGACGGCCTTCCGTCATCTGTTGAGAACAGTATATCAAAGCCAATATTGAATATCAAATATGATATTTAACGGCGTTGATAATTTCGCATGCGAAAGTTTTTCAGAGGCAGCTCGTCGGCAACATCGAATAACAATGCATGCATGGACGCCAGACTTGCATGATTACAAGGGCGGGCCTGGCCCACGGACGGTTTAAAAATCCAGACACACTTTGTGTTGTTAAAAAAACATCACCCGTTGAGTTTCCTCGTCGCGGTGTTGACGTTTTGAGGGGACCAGCTGTTCTTCGCCCCCGGTATTTCCATCACCCGTTTGAGAACCTGCGCCGCAAGGGCGTAAAACGGCACCGGCCGAGGCAGACGTCCAGGGGCAGACACCAAAGTTTTTGACTGCAAAAAGTTTTGTGGCTGTGCTTCAGCTTTCCCCTGGATGGCCAGGAGGACTGTGGCGTTATCAGCCTAGGCGACAGGATCATAAACGGGAGACGCACCGGTCAGAGGGTGAGCTGGGACCCGCCGCAACGCCGTAAGAGCAAGGCGAAACGGCGTTGCTCCCTACACACCGGCAGGGCTTTTATTGCCGGGGTGCAATAAGCGCAGGCCACGGCGCGTCAAAGCGGCGCATCCGGGTACGGATGCTGCGAGCTGGGGTTGCGTCAGGATGGACGCCCGCAGGGCGGAGACAGGTTCACCTGGCTCCGTTCACGACAGCCGACCGGACGCCCATATCGAATAGCTGGAAGAGGTGATAACAATACGTAGACGTCGGAAAACACAGCGAAGGAAACAGAAGGTGATATAAACGGACACCAGGTGATGAAAGAGGCAGACGAAGGCGGAGCGCGGCGCCGTAGGCGCGGCAGCAGCCTTCGCGGCAGGCGTAAGCCTGCCAGGGTGTTTTCGGCGGTAGACAGGTGGCTTTCACCTCCTGCCTAGGCGATTAGCGAATTAGGGTTTTGGATCTTCACGACTGTCGAGCACACGCTCTACTGCATCCTCGACTACTGACCAGTTGATCCCTTCATTAGCATCATAGCTACTTGTTATTTTCATGGCCGCATGGATCTCATCCCTAGTTAGATCTTCTCCCCACACTTTGGACAAAAAGTCTTCATCAAACCAGAGTGAAGCCACGCACAAGTCATCTAGCGAATAATTGTTTTGCAGCCGGGTTATCAGGCTGCCTACTGTCATTTCCATTTCCATACTCTTTCCTCATCCCGCGATCAAGGGCACTATTCTTTGAGGCAAGCAGCGTTGCTGCCTGCCTTGGCCTTTTCATTTCGTCATTCGAGCGCAGCGCTAATCGCGGCACTATCGGGATGGCTTTCGATAAAGTTCCAGAGCTGGAACTCACGCAGCTGGAACAGCTTGATCTGTTCATCGTCGCTACAACCTTTGAGCGCTAAACACCGATAGTTGATGGCTTGCGCTGTCAAAATGATCCCTGCAACCTCGGCGCTGACGGTACGGTCAAACCAGCCTTCGGCGTTGACCATGTGGTATCGATCGCCCGTGGGCATCATGTAGCCGCCGCCTTGCGGAAGCCGTACAAAATGCCAAAATCCGTCTTCGTAGTCAGGCAGGTGTTTACGTGCCAAGGCGTAGACCTTCAATTCGGCAATCATGAAATCCTCGCCAAACAGGTAGGGCAGGAAAGACAGCCGGTCAATTTCTTCGACATTCAGGGCGGTCTGAGTGTGGGAATAGTGCATGGAATACCTCCGTAATTTCATGTTCCGCGACACCGGACGGTGCCGTGCCGACACGACAGCCCGGCGAACAGCGGCGCAATACAAGGGCGTTACCGCAGGCCGCAGCGCAGCGAACGAAAGCCGGTATTTGTACGGTGAGACCGTGAAAATTGAGCGGTCGAACGACGGGAAAATGACGGCGAAAGTGAGCGAGAACGGGCGAGGATAACGGCAACGCGAACCCTTGTATTCGTCGCAGCCGGGCTACAGTGAAGGCACGGCATCCGGCCGTCACAACACGAATGCTGACCAGGTGGGTTTTCAATTCAGGGCCACACCGTGGCCTGGCAAACAGCGGAGTAGAGCGACACCCTTATCGGGTCGAGAAAAGAGGGGCATTTGCCCCTCCTGCTTCAACTTTTCTTGGTAAATGCGCTGTACGTGTTCATGACACTGAGAACCTCTTGCCTGGCGGCATAGCAAACATCCCGCAGGACATCGCGGTCGAACCAACGGCGTGGCGGATCCCCAGGCAAACGTAGCACATCGGTCATCACACTGTAGCCGGTGATCAGCTCTAACGTGTCATTGATGACAATCAGTCGCACGGCACCAAATCGCGCGCCCTGGTTAATTATGGCATCCAGTACCCGACGCACTTCGTCGGGGTTGGACTCATCAAGCCAATTTTCTTCATCGCTTTCCTCAACGACCAGCTTGAAATGCCGGGTGCGCCGGGAAAACAGGTGCGAATATGGTTGGGGCGTCAACGCCGCCTGAATGCGTTTCGCATCATCAAACATTTGCCGACAGGCCTTGCGCACGGACAATGTAACCACCTCGAGTACGATCCTTATTTCCTCTTTGGTCAGCCATTCCAGGGCAAACGGAAAATTGATCTCTGTATTGTCTCCCGGCACAGTCGGCGGTGTGGCATGGCCGCTTTGGTAAAGCACCATTTCGGCATTTGTTCCTGCCAGCTTCTCGATGGCACGACACACATCGTGTCGGTGATCAGGTCTTTCCAACTGATTGCAAAGACGCGGTAAGAGTGCCATTAAATCAGCCGCATCAAGCGTAAGCGTCTCATCCAGACCGTATTGACGTTTATTCAGATGTGAGGTCGGTTTTCCACGGCAGTAGGTCGCGCAGCCGGTTTACCGGCCAGTCCTGGATATGCGTGAGCACATGACGCAACCAAGCTTCCGGCTCTACGCCGTTCAGCCGGCAGGCGCCGATAAGGGAGTACAGTACGGCAGCACGCTCTCCGCCCGCGTCTGAACCCGCGAACAGCCAGTTTTTCCGGCCCAGGGCAACGCCGCGCAGCGCGTTCTCCGCGATGTTGTTGTCTATCTCCGCCCAGCCGTTGCTGCAGTACAGGTTTAACGCGTCCCACTGCTTCAGCAGGTACGCGAATGCCTTTGCCGTATCCGAGTGGCGCGACAGCACCGTCATCTGCACCTGTATCCAGTCGTACAGCGACTGCATCAGCGGGATAGTCTGCTCCTTACGTACTGCCAGCCGTTCTTCTGCCGGGCTGCCGCGTATCTCCGCCTCGATGGCGTACAGCTCACCGATGCGCCTCAGCGCTTCGGTGGTGATATCTGTCGGCGTGCGGGCGTGAACGTCGTGGATTTTTCGGCGGGCATGGGCCATGCAGGCCGCTTCCGTGATGCGGCCGTCTTCGTACAGCGCGTTATAGCCGCCGTACGCGTCCGCCTGCAGGATGCCGCCGTACCCGGCAAGGTGACGTTGCGGATGCACGCCCTTACGGTCCGGCGAGTACGCGAACCACACCGCGGGCGGCAGCTGTGAACCGGCATTGCGGTCATCACGCACGTAGACCCACAGCCGGGCCGTGCGCGTCTTGCCGCTGCCCGGCTCCTGCACTGGCACAGGGATATCGTCGGTGTGCACCTTACCCGGCATCAGAACGTACTGACGCAGCAGGTCGTACAGCGGCTCAAGCAGCTCGCTGACCGCACCGGACCAGCGCCCCAGCGTGGCACGGCTCAGCTCCACGCCCTGCCGGCGGTATATTTCCGACTGGCGGTAGTGCGGCGTATGTTCCGCGAACTTCGCCGTGACGATGCGGGCCAGCAGGCCGGGGCCTGCGTAGCTGCGCTCGATGGGTTTTGACGGCGCGGGGGCCTGTGCGATGTGGTCACAGCTGCAGCAGGCCAGCTTCGGCCGCTGCGTTTCGATAACCTTGAAGGCGCTGCTGATGAGCTCCAGCTGCTCCGACACGTCGCAGCCCAGCGAAGTGAGCTCGCCGCCGCATTCCGGGCAGGCGGTTTCTGCCGGCGGCAGCGTGCGGGTTTCGCGGGGAAGCGAGGCGGGCAGCGGCTTGCGGGCGGAAGACTGGCGCAGCGGCTGCGGGAGTACCGGGTCGTGCTGCTCACCCAGCACCTCCGCCATCTCCTCCTGCAGGGCGCCGATGCGCTCCTCCGCCTCACTGACCTGGCGCGCTGTTTTCTCACGCAGCTTTTCGGAGCTTTTGCCGAACTGCATACGCTGAAGCTTAGCGACCAGCGCCTTCAGCCGGCTGATTTCGCTGGCGTACGCCGCCACCCGCTGCGAGAGCAGGCGGTTATACTCCGCCATTTTGCGGATGGTCGTTTGCTGCTCCTGCAGCAGCGCCCTGAGCCGGGCGTTTTCATCGGGGTATGAGGTGTCCATGAACCCACTTTAGCGCAGGTTACACCCGCAGGCCAGGGCGTTCCGTCCGCTGCGGATGCCGCCAGTTAATGCCTTCCAGCAGCATCGACAGCTGCGCCGGCGTCAGGTGCACCTTACCGTCGCGGGTCACCGGCCACACGAAGCGCCCCCGCTCCAGCCGTTTGGTGAACAGGCACAGGCCGTCCCGGTCCGCCCACAGCACCTTTATCATGTCGCCGCGACGGCCGCGGAAGATGAACAGATGCCCGCTGAACGGGTCATCCCGCAGCGCGTTCTGCACCTTCGACGCCAGCCCGTTGAAGCTGCAGCGCATATCCGTCACGCCGGCAACCAGCCAGATGCGCGCCCCTGCGGGAAAGTTAATCATGCCTCACCCTCCCTGAGTTCGCTGACCAGTACGCGCAACAGCTCCGGCGTCAGCGGCCCGGTCAGGCTCAGGCTTCCGCCCGGTAGCGTCAGCTTGCAACTGATGACCGGTGGAAGGTCCGTTGATACGGTCCCGGTCCGCCCTGGCGGAGGCGAAAGAGGCTCCACGGTGACGGGGATGAGTGTGGCTCTGCTGGCAGGATCCAGCAGCCCCTGGCGATGCAGATTACGCCAGTTAAACACCAGATTGTCGTTAACTCCATGCTGCCGCGCCAGCTCTGCCACACAGGCCCCCGGCTGCAGGCTCAGCTCCGCCATACGGATCCTGAACTCCAGAGGCCAGTCCGGACGACGTTTTTTGACGGGAAGGTTGGTTTCGAGGTTGAAGGCGTAAAGCTCATCCTCAAGGCGTTCCGGCGTATACCCTTCCGGCAGTGGCCAGTTAATGCCGGTGCGTCGAAAACGCGTAAACATTTTATGAACGGCAGAAGAGCTGACATTGAGTTGTTCAGCGATTTCACGGTAGGTCAGTGCGTCGTTAAATCGCAGGCTGAGTGCAGTGGTGATCCAGGTTCTTCTGGAGTAAGGCGTATTTTTGTCCACGGTAGTGTCCATGTTCGCGAAAGTGTCCATGGTAGGAAACACGGGCGAAAATGAAAGACGGTCTGGATGAGACGCTTACCATCAATATCCATGCAACTGGCGAATAGCTTGTCCTGATAGTTGATGCCCTGTTCCGCAAGCATTTCAGCAAATGCGATCACCATACTGCCCGCCCCAACTGCCGGTTCCTGCAACGTAATGAACGGCTTGTGTTCCAGCTCGCTGAGTACATCACCGGCGGTGAGGCGAGCCATCAGGGCAGACAGATGATAAGGTGTGAAAAACTGGCCCATATGGTCTGAGCCGATCTCCAGTTCCATGAAGATCTGGCCCAGAAAGTCACCCGGCTGACACTCCAGAGCGCCAGTGAGACACCCCAGCAACTGAGTCATCCGGTTAACATCATCAGGTTGATAGCGACCGGCAATCGCCAGATACTCTTTTTCCAGATCAGGACTGCGAAGAAAAACGTTCTGCACGGCAAGTGTCGCCATTTCTGCAAAATCGCGGAAAACCTCATGTCTGTGGTGATAGCGCGCCGTTTCACGAAACAACCGGATAAATTCCCGGCGGTAATGGTCATAGCCGTTCTGGCCAACGTGGCGTAACCGATCAGGGGTATTGGCTGGCGCGAGTATATCCAGGGTCAGCTGCGTCATTCTGGTGTTCCTTCCTTTGTGGCGATCTGCGGTGTGCTCCCGCCATACCGCGCTGGACGCAACGGGCCATAAGGAAAAAATCCAGCTCCGGACGCAAGGCCGCAGCGCAAATGACTGACCAGGGGGAAGGAATGCGAACGGGCACAGCAGCCGGCGGCTTGAATTTTTCCGGCACGGTGCGACTGTTAAGCGGAGGGAGGGAGTAACTGCTGACGATGGAGTGAAGGCTGACTCAATAAGGGGGGCGGACAGATTCGCCGCCAATTCATAGTCTAACTATATCAGCGCGGATCGTGAGCAACCATTGCTAGCCGCTGAGGAGTTATGCAACTGTGGAGATTTCAGCGTGAAATCTAATAAAAATATTCATTAAATACAATGTATTAAACCCTATTTTTACGTGGGGAACGAACTGGGTATTTTACTGCGATCCAACCATAGAGAAAGGGCATTGCAAGGTAAGTCGAAGTAAGTGGCGTCGAAATCAATGGAGATTTCACCATGAAATCCCCATGGAAAAGTTATTACTTTTAAACAGTTAACACTGAAAAATGGGTGGAGAACATTTTCAATTATGACTTCAGATGTTTTGCCAAGACAGCCTTCACCGCATCATCAATGGCACCCTGCAGTTCGGGCGATACACGATTAAACTCGTAACTGAACATGCGTCCACGGATCTTCTTACGGGCATATTTGTTCTTGTCAGAAAACTGCCAGAGTGGGGTGATGACTGCCGCTTCTCCTTTCGCTGGTTCTCCCAATACCGTGGCTTCATCCCGTATTACTGTGAGGATTTTAGTCTTGACCTCATCTGCGACCAGCAATGACTGCTCACGGATGCCACTGACGACGCCACTGATATTTTCGATGAGTTCTGATACTGAACGTTGATTGCTGGCCAACAACTCTTCTGCCGTCAGCAACACTTTGTAGTCAGAAAAAGACAGTTCAGATTGGATCGGGAAAAGGGATAGCAACTCAGAAGAGACACTGGCTGCCTGCAACGCTCGCGTAACTTTGGCTTGCGACAATCCCTCCGCTTCAGCGATTTCTTTTTGTGTCAGTCCACTTTGCTTGAGGGCTAGCAACCTCGTTCCCACTTCACGAATATTGTGTTCCCGGGCCGTCTGAATATCCTGTGCCAACTTTCTGGCTTCACTGACCGAGAGAGGCTCATCCGTGATCAAGATATCCAGGCCCACCTGCTTGAGGATGGCAGAGGCGCGACGACGTGAGCCATCCAGGATCTCGATACGGTTATCGCGACGGACACCAATGGCAGGGAAAAACTGCTGCAGGTTGATAGTCCGCGTAATATCTTGAAGTGATTCAGGGGTGAGTGCAGACTGATCACGTCCGTTTATTTCCTGAAGAACATACGTTTTGGTTTCAACGTCTGCCGCCGGAACGGTCACTTTGGTAAAGACCGCCTTCCTGCCAGAAGCCAGGGTAAATACCTGTTTGAACGCTTCCGGCTCGGCTTCGTTGTTAAGAACTGGCGCGCTAAACGTGCGCCCGATTGTCTGACGTTTTGTGCTCATCGGGCACCTCAATTCATTCGAATAAATTCAATGCGGTCAAATACCGCTTTGGCAAAATCTTCCGCAGCGGTACGCGCATTTTTCAACGCTTCGCTGCTCCCCACATAGGTAGATGGGTTCGCGGAGATCACCGTATCAAACGACTCTCCACAACGTTCAAAACCATCAAGACGTGGCAACGCAGCATCGAGCATGTCTCCGCCAAAAATCTCCTTCGCGAGGCTGTGGCAGACTTTGTGATCAGGCTTATTTGACAGTTTGGACATAAAGCCGATGTTTCCCTGCAACCGGCACGGGCAACCAGAAGCTTCAATGATACTGACCAGCTCAGGCAAACGGGTCAGGTACTTCAGGGTAGAGTGGAAATCAACCTGTGCAGGCGGGATCGGCGTCATCAAGAGATCGGCGGCCGCAATCGCATTCTTGAGGAATGCATCCAGGTGAGGGCCGCTGTCGACAAAGATAAAGTCATAATCAGCCTTCAGTTTATCAATGATATTCTCGCGTAAGACAGCATGGGGGTTTTGGCCAGGTAAATGCTCGGCACACAAACTTTCCCAACCTGAAGCGATGAACGCATCATCAATGGATGCAGGAAGAACATCGACGCCGGGTACAACAGATGGCACGATGAACTCATTGAGTAACTCTTCCCGACTGACATTTTGGAGCATGGCCTGAGCGGAGGTTGTCTCAACAAGGCCCACGGCACGGGTATGGTTCAAAAACATGGTGGCCGAGGACTGAGGATCCAGATCAATGACCAGGACGCGTAAATCTTCAAAAAGGAGGTGGGGGTGGGCACGCAGTGCATGAGCCAGTGACACCGTAGAAACGGTCTTTGAGACACCGCCCTTCAGGTTGCCGACAAAGAGAGTCATTGCTTCAGGATGGCGATCGCGATATTTAGGAACACCACGGTGATGATAAATATCGACAATATTCTGGACAGTCATCGCGTACTTTGTTGATGAACCGGCCGCTCGCTTCTCGAAGACATAACCGCTGCTTTCCATCTCGCTCACTGCATAATCCACGTTAGCGCGAGTCAGTTTGGGAAATTTTGCGACGGCAGCTTTGGCATACACCTGAAAATACTCGTTTTCCTTGAGTTCTTCTTTCTGAAGTTGTATTTGCTCAGTCAATGCGGACAACATTTTTTCGGCACGTAGTGCGACTTTCTCTGTCTGATGAGAATCCATAATCACCAACACCTCTATTTATGTAGCTTATCTGAATTAAATCAATAATCCTGCATGAAAGACTAAAAATCAACACAATTAACAATAAATGACGCACTACCATGCCGTTCAGCCACATCCGGGTAAATGATGCAGAAAAGAGGATCGGTTGGAATTCCTCAAAAAACCAAGGTGCTCCTTTCTGCGTTATAGATCCCAAGCAGATGACGGCTGTAGAGTGAAGCACAGGACCACATGTACTTTATTTCTTGTCGGTTATGCCTTACTATGTATACACAAACGTAACCACATGGGGTGTTGAAATGGGCACAATGAATATTCGTATCGACGATGACTTAAAGGCCCGGGCCGGGGTAGCGCTCGACGGATTGGGGATCACAGCCTCGGAAGCTGTACGTCTGGTGCTTGAATACGTTGCACAAAATAACCGCCTTCCGGTTCAGGTGGCATTACTGGCTGATGAAGACGCAGATATCATCGAGCTGGCGCGTGAACGTCTGGCTAATCCTGGCAAACGGATCCGAGTAACACTCGATGACTTATAAGATTGACTTTGACAATGCAGCCTTCAAAGAATGGAAAAAATTAGGTGAGACTGTACGTCAACAGTTAAAAAAGAAGCTGGCACAGATTGTTGAGGCGCCACGCGTTGAGGCTAACCGACTGCACTCTTTACCTGATTGCTATAAGATCAAACTCCGCGCATCCGGTTATCGGCTGGTTTACAAGGTCGAAGATGAAACGGTTGTGATCCTCGTCCTTGCTGTAGGTAAACGCGAACGGCTGGAAGTTTACAAAGCAGCCGCCACAAGGTTGGGTTAGTGAGGGATCGCTAAAAAACCCATTAAAAAATGACGAATCACCATAGAGAACAAGGCATTTTTCCAGGAAAACTGCCGTCCCCTCAATCATGTCATAAGCGCCTATACGCCCAGCCCCCTCGCGTTACAGCTCTGGTGTTGTGGGTATGCCAGGCTCTCAAGCAACTCGGAAATTCACAGCGAAATGTCTCCGCCCTGGCTGTTCACCTGGCAGGCCGAAGATATTTGAACAACCGCAGGGCGTCAGCTTTTATTCGTGATCGCCCAGTGCCAGAGGACGATGTGTGCTCCGGATCATGTTGAGCGCATCCTGCGTCGGCAAGGTGAACTGCACCTGGCGACTGGCGACGATATCGAGAGCAAATACCCGAGTGTACACTTCCGTGCTCTCCGCTTTTTCATGTCCTAATAACCCCTGCACCGCTTTCAATGGCGTGCCCTGGTACAACATGTGCATCGCATAGCTGTGCCGAAACACGTGCGGCGTCACCGGCACACTCAACCGGATCCCCTCACGCCTCGCCAGGTGTTCCGCTTTCGTCAACCAATTGCGTACACCACGATCGCTGATCTGCCAGACTGGCAGGGGGGAACGTTCGCCGGTCTCGGTATCGATTTCAAACAACTCCTTGGTGCTGGCAAACAGCCGGCGCAGCTCGTCCACAAATTGCGGATCGGTCAACGGAACCGTGCGGTTCGCCGACTTACCTTTCGTGGGGCGACCACGACCGGTACGGCGTTGTTTGGCCGTGCGCAATACCACGTGCGGCATGGTCACATTGAGCCGAAAATCACGGCGCCTCAGCGCCAGCGCTTCATTGATCCGGGCGCCGGTATTCCACAGGAGATTGATCAGCGCATGCTGTGTCCAGTCCGGCAAGAAATGGAGGAGGGCGGCCACTTCCGGTGCCAGCAGATACCGGGGCAGATCATCATACGTCATGGCCATATGGCGCAACGACAGCGCACGTTGGTAATCTTGCGGTGCCAGCATCGGCGTCGTTTCACCGGCCGGGGTCCCCACAATGGCCAGTGCCGAATCATAGGTCATCATCTGCTCCTGTTAATTCCAACAATCTCGTCTGCTAAGGCGGTTTATCGGCATCACGGGATCCGCGGGGGATCTCAACGGTAAAAAGTAGGAGGTTGCGCTACGTGAAAAATTGGCGTCTACGCCCCACGTCGACGTTCAGATTTCACGTAGCGCAATTTCTTTCAACATCGGGCCAAAACGGACGTTTTCGTCGTCGAGGGCAGGACAACGCCTCAATAGTATCGCCAATCATCAACGCCGGCGCACGGGCAATAATTCGTTTTCGCGATCGGTCATCGTCGCCAGCACTCTTCCGACTTATGGAAATATACCATAAATAGGAAGCAAAAAGACGGCTGAATAGGATCGGCGGTGGATCCCAAAAGGATCCGCTTTTGCTGTATGTCGTGTTGTCTCTGTATGACGGGCACTACATAGGGGATAATATCCCCAAAAATGCCGCAAGCGGATCCGTTTCCGAAAAATACATAAACCGGAAAGACCACTCCCGCGTCGATGAGAAGAGGATCGCCCACCAAAGGACGAGTTCCCCCTCGCCTTCATCTTTCACGATGAGTAAATCTTCTGTCGCCAACTTCGTGACTGCCCTCTTTTTCATTCGGTAGTTTGAGTTTTAATTGTGTGTAGTAAACCACACAACCGGCTCACATATATCTACCAATAAAATCCACGTATTATCTAAGGCAGACGAATTATGTCGAATGAGTATACGTCAATTGTTGAGTGCAACATATAAGTTGCGCGAGACATTATTAAATTTAAAAACATGATGAGGATATAATTATGGCTCTGTCGCGTTAAGGCGGCGTCAGGTAATATGCTGTTTTTTTGTAATGTTGCCTATTAATGTCTCTGATCAGAAATGCCTTTAAACGCTTGCATTATCCCATCGATATCATCGCGCAATGTGTGCGTTGGTATCTGGCTTATGCCCTTAGCTTGCGCAATCTCGAGGAAATGATGGCTGAACGCGGCATTGCTGTTGACCATGCCACACTGCATTGCTGGGTTATCCGTCTGGTGCCGCTGTTGGACAAGGCATTCCGCCGGCATAAACGTTCGGTGGGTCGTCGATGGCGAATGGATGAAACTTACATCAAAATGAACGGGCAGTGGAAGTATCTGTACCGGGCTGTTGACACATCAGGCCAGACAATCGACTTTCTGCTCACTGCCAAACGGGATGCCGCCGCCGCATTGCGCTTCTTCCGCAAGGCCATACGTCATCATGGCGAATCTGAGGGGGTCACTATCGATAAAAGTGGGGCCAACACAGCGGCTTTGGCCACGCTCAACGCCGACAAACCCGATGAGGAAACGATTACAGTGAGGCAAAGTAAGTACCTAAACAATCTGGTTGAGCAAGATCACCGCAATATCAAACGCCGGATAAGACCGATGCTGGGATTCAAATCGTTTCGACGGGCACAGGGGCTTTTGGCGGGCATCGAATTGATCCACATGATACGCAAAGGACAATATCAGCATCCGGAAAGTGAGGTATTGTCACCTGCGGAACAATTTTATCTGTTGGCTGCCTAAATAATCGGCAACACCCACTTTGGCTGGTCTGTGGCCGTTAATGCGACAGAGCCCAAACAAATTATTTTACATTTTTTTTGCAACAAGAAGTATTTGTGGATAAGTTGCAACATGATGCATTTGGTTTGCAGAAAAACCGTCAATTATTTTTTGAAGTTCTACTTTCGTAATTACACCAGGATTAGTGTTGTACATCATTAGCGCAATACTGGAAAATAGCTCAACAAACATACTTCCCATTTCAATATTATTCCTAAGATTAATAGTGTAATCTTCAATCGAGAAGCCTGCTTTATTTAGAATACCTGGCAATTCAAGACCTATTTTAGAGTTTGTCCCTCCTTCTGCACACACGCGCCTCCACATATCGATAGTTGCATCATATGAAGACCATTCAGTATTCGATGCAAAGAGACGATCATCTTCCTCTATTATATAAATTTGAGCACCAGGCGGGAGGATATTACAGACCTGCTTCAAAATATATACAGGGTCCGATGAGTGCTGTAAAACGAAACGCAGAATGCAGGTCTGTACATGTCCTAAGATTGCTTTTGGGATAGGGTCAATACCGACTATGCACTTTTCGATATTATAGTTTATGGGATGCTGCTCATCACATAAATTAAAACGATTAACTAGACTTTGATTAGCCTCCAGCCCAAAAAAATGGCAATATGGAACATTTCTAGCAAGAAAACTTCCATAACAACCATTACCACTTCCAACCTCCATAACGCCTCCTGCAAACGCCCCTTTAGTTTCTAACCATTTCAACTCTTGCGGTCCAAGAATCCGTGTTTGCGCTTCAAAAACCCGATCCCAAGAAGCAAGCAATGATGTCTCACTCAACTCTTGCATTATACCCGACACTAAGTTCATGTGTTCATGTCGGATCCCGGGGTATTCAGTTGGTTTATTTTTCATAGAGCACCTTTATTAGATATTAACAAATAATTGAACATCAGAAATCTCGGCTGTGTGCGTATTCCGCTCTGTTCGATCACGGATTGGCATCGAAGTTCGATCACATATTGGCACCGAAGTTCGAGCAGGATTTCGTCTCCGTTCGGTCAGGAATGTTTGAACGAGAACTGGTTCATGTCTGTGGAGGATGCACGGTGCAAAATCGAGGGCTGGCGCATACACTATAACCAGAGCCGTCCCCATTCTGCCCTGGGCTGGATGACACCTTCTGAATTTGCCGAGAAATCTGCCGGTTGCCAGAATATGCAGCCAGAATGAAGCCGGTTATTCCTGATTATGAATGGATCACATACGGGGAGCGGGTCAGGTGGATTGCAATAGCAATCCACCCTTTATGTTGTTCCACTACTCTGGGTTTCTTTATATATCACTCGGGAGCTATTTAGGGTGACAGGATAAGTCTGGCTTGCAGCACTTACTCCGTTGGACACGAAAAAAAGTGACTATAAAATAGTAGATAACAAACTGGGCTGTATAAACCGCATGTGAATACCTTCTCTCTGAGTTTAGTTATTCATAATGGATTGTCAACCAACCTCGCTTTGGTAGTAGGCCCCGAACAGAACTTTGTCCAATTCTTTTTAGCCCTAAAGACATTAATTTAATTAATGCGTAACCTGAGGGATAAGACTAAATTTTAGTATAAGATATCACTCATTGTTGTAACATTAAACATAAAAAAATGTGTAAAAATAAATAATAATGGCATTGGTTCATGGTTAGTGCGTATTCCGGCGCAACGTGAACACCTATTCTCCCCCTGTGTCAGCATAGTTGTCGCTTACTTTCTGAAGGAGAATGACTATGCCTGCGCATGCAGTACCGATTGATGTGAAAGAAAAGGGAGTGATGTGGCTCCAGCCTCCTTATAGCTGGTCCGTCAGACACATTGCACAAAAACTGGCTCTGAGTTCTTCCGTTGTTGCAAAATGGCGACTTGAACTGGTGGCACAAGGCTTATTGCCAAAAAATGAAAGGATTTCCTCTGTGGATGGTGATGAATGGACTCCTGAGCGTCGCTTTTCGGTTGTTCTTGAAACAGCTTCATTGTCTGAAATGGAACTTGCCGATTATTGTCGCCGTCAGGGGCTTTTTGTTGAGCAGGTAAAAGAGTGGCGGGTTATTTCGATCAAAGCTCATGAAATGAAGCTGACGGAAAATCGCCGCGCAGATAAAGAGTTACGCGATATCAGAAGCCGGTTGCGTGAACTTGAGAAGGAGCTGACCCGCAAAGATAAAGCGCTGGCAGAAGCGGCTGCGCTCCTGATGCTGCGGGAAAAGTTCAATGCCCTCTGGGACAACAGCGAGGAAGGCTGACACCTCTTCCGGAGCGGCAGAAAATTATTTCTCTTGTCCGTGAAGCTGTCGATCACGGCGCCCGTAAGATCCAGGCCTGTCAGTGTATCGGGATTTCGATCCGAACGCTGCAGCGCTGGATTGATGGTGATGGTGGAGTGATCAGTGCAGACAGAAGGCCCGGTGTAACAGACCGTGTCCCCCGAAATAAATTATCGGAAACAGAAAGGTTGCAAATTCTGGAGTTATGCAACTCTCCGGAATTTGCCTCTTTGCCTCCAAATGTGATCGTACCGATGCTGGCGGATAAAGGTGTTTATATTGCTTCTGAATCAACCTTTTATCGCGTATTAAAATCAGCCAGTCAACTGACGAGGAGGTCCCGGGAATGCCAGTATAAACGGCCTGATGTGCTTAAGGCGGTTGCACCGAACCAGGTCTGGAGTTGGGATATCAGTCATTTACCGTCCTGGGTCAGAGGTCAGCACTTTTATCTCTATATGATCATGGATATTTATAGCCGTAAAATTATTGCCGCAGAGGTATTCAGCAGTGAAACCGGGGAACATGCAGCAGAACTGCTACAACGAGCGGTGTGGAATGAAAAATGTTCATCCCGTAACCTGGTGCTGCATTCCGACAACGGAAGCCCAATGCGCAGCTTGGTTCTGTCGCATTAACGGGCACAGGCCAGCCAAAGTGGGTGTTGCCGATTATTTAGGCAGCCAACAGATAAAATTGTTCCGCAGGTGACAATACCTCACTTTCCGGATGCTGATATTGTCCTTTGCGTATCATGTGGATCAATTCGATGCCCGCCAAAAGCCCCTGTGCCCGTCGAAACGATTTGAATCCCAGCATCGGTCTTATCCGGCGTTTGATATTGCGGTGATCTTGCTCAACCAGATTGTTTAGGTACTTACTTTGCCTCACTGTAATCGTTTCCTCATCGGGTTTGTCGGCGTTGAGCGTGGCCAAAGCCGCTGTGTTGGCCCCACTTTTATCGATAGTGACCCCCTCAGATTCGCCATGATGACGTATGGCCTTGCGGAAGAAGCGCAATGCGGCGGCGGCATCCCGTTTGGCAGTGAGCAGAAAGTCGATTGTCTGGCCTGATGTGTCAACAGCCCGGTACAGATACTTCCACTGCCCGTTCATTTTGATGTAAGTTTCATCCATTCGCCATCGACGACCCACCGAACGTTTATGCCGGCGGAATGCCTTGTCCAACAGCGGCACCAGACGGATAACCCAGCAATGCAGTGTGGCATGGTCAACAGCAATGCCGCGTTCAGCCATCATTTCCTCGAGATTGCGCAAGCTAAGGGCATAAGCCAGATACCAACGCACACATTGCGCGATGATATCGATGGGATAATGCAAGCGTTTAAAGGCATTTCTGATCAGAGACATTAATAGGCAACATTACAAAAAATCAGCATATTACCTGACGCCGCCTTAACGCGACAGAGCCCGAACGGTCACTACGCCATTATGCACGATAAGGTAATTATTCAGGATAATCATACTGTTGAAGTAGGAAGTTTTAACTACACGAGAGCTGCGGCCCGGGCCAACTCAGAAAGTGTCTTGGTCATACGCGAGATGCCTGCACTGGCTCAGTCGTACCTGGCACACTGGCAGTCACGCTGGGATGACGGTACAGACTGGCAGTCGTCATACTGAGCGTAAGGAAACCGCCCCAATATAGGGGCGGTCACCTGGCTTACTTGTCTGCTGCGTTGATGATCACCGAAATTGAGTTGTTGGAAATACTCCAACCCCCATTCCCAGATGACAACAATGCACCAGATACAACGATGACAATACAAATGTACCGTTTCATTGTGCGGTCCTTTGCGAAGACCGCTTCACGATGCCACCACCGGAGATGAAACCGCGAATACAAGCACTTGGATGCGCTTGCGTTTACGGCCGTTGGAAATCCCTCCCTGAATCCGATGCCCGTTGCTACACAGCGGGAAGGCCCCACCATATTGTACACTAACCTTTCGCGAACAGGCACTTGACAGTGCATGTAAAGCAGCCCAAAATATAGGCACTTGGATGCGCTTGCGTTACGTTGGTAACACAGCCCTGCTGGGAAGGCCGCTAACCTGAACAGCACAAAAAAACCACCTTTTTTGGTGGTTTTTTTGTTTCTGCCTCGCTAAGACCAACCACCTAATCATCAAGATGTTTCTTCCTGATCTGCAGTATTGGTAGCGTCATCGCGGCAAAGATCCCATAAATGAACATCAGAATGGTAAGCAAAAAACCGCCCATTGCTCAGTATGGACGCTGGTACCAACACCCCCTATCTATTATTGATAACCGTCAACTTCGCTGATATAGGCTTTTTGCGTTTTTTTATTGAAAAGGCAAAGTTCCCGCCCCTTTTGATTTTCCATATGTTGTTGAGGATAAAAACCCTGTAATAATAGTGCCGTATAACCAACTTCATCTGAAAACCCCATCAACCTGCTTACAACTGGCGTTATTTCCTTAAAGTTGCTTGCTTTAATACAGCTAGCTATAACCATTTTATTATGTTCGTCCCATACATCCGGAGTTGATGCGACAGCGTTAGATGTTAATATCGATAACCCGCCGACAACTAAAAAAGTAAATGAACGTAGTTTTGTACTTAGCTTCATAAGAACCACACCAAAATAGTTTAAAAATAACGGGATAAACAAATAAACGTCAGCTGTCGCCTATAGGGATTGGGATCACAACCGCAGGGAAAAACACGGCAATTTTTTTTGAAAGTTTTACCAGATTAGCTTCATAGATATATATAGGTTGTCTGGAAATAAAAATGTTGACACGCTAACGTACTTTTCTAATCAGTTGGGCTTCATCCCCCTATAGATCCACCAATCACTCTTCGTCCTGATTGACAGCATGGCGAGTCAACAAAGGATAAACCCCAACCTTATGCTGGAACTCTTTTCGCTCCTGGCACAGGACACAGGTCTTGACACCAGGTAACAGGTGACGACGTCGTTCCGGTATCGGCTCACCGCAATCTTGGCAGACAAGCGCACTGCTTGCTGTAAACTGTGACCGTATGGCCATCAAGCCACGTTCGATCATCTTTTCATGTTCATTCTGTGCTTCATCAGCAATATCTGCCATGATTTTATCAATCCCGGTAAATACACATTGAGCCAATGGGTGGCCCGCCTAACACGATTACAGCTTGTAAACGTAGCCCCTTGTCTCAACAACCGCCATTTTTTAGGTTGATGATGTTATCGTTAAAGCGCGTAACGACAGAAACATACCGCTGGCAGGCATCATAGTCGGGGAGAGACACTCATCACAGCAAAGGGGACATTCAGCTGTCCGCAAATTCAGAGAGTGGAGATCCCTAAACCAGAATGTCCCCTTTGCCTGTGTATCAAGCCATCTACCGTCTTCGCCACACCATCAGCCTGGACACAGAGCGAATAGCCAATATGCGATAATCGTAATTGGTGGCCCTTGCTGGACTCGAACCAGCGACCGAGCGATTATGAGTCGCGCGCTCTAACCGACTGAGCTAAAGGGCCTTCATCAAAAAATAGTAAAAAAAACGCAGGTATGCATTACCTGCGTGAGGAGATTTTCCAAATCTCAAAATAGTTGGGGTACCTGGTCATATGGGCATGTCAGGCATCGTTTTTATACCCCAAGACAGGTATTTTTTTGTCTTCAAATTGTAAAGATATGTTTATGCTTCCAACAAATCACATGAGGAAAGCACAAAGGTCGGGGTTCCGTGCACATTTCCCCGAAAAGTGCCACCTAACGTCTAAAAAGTTATTTTTATCATTATCTTAACTTTAAAAAACAGGCTCTATTGTGTAAGATTATCGTCTTCCAGAATTTTATATACCGTAGAGCGGGCGATGCTTAGCTCCCTGGCTATAGCTGTAGCGCCATTACCTTCCTGACGAAGCGCAAGCACTGCGTTACGGTCGATGGTGCGCCTGCGGCCAAACCTGACGCCTTTGGGCTCTGTCGCGTTAAGGCGGCGTCAGGTAATATGCTGTTTTTTTGTAATGTTGCCTATTAATGTCTCTGATCAGAAATGCCTTTAAACGCTTGCATTATCCCATCGATATCATCGCGCAATGTGTGCGTTGGTATCTGGCTTATGCCCTTAGCTTGCGCAATCTCGAGGAAATGATGGCTGAACGCGGCATTGCTGTTGACCATGCCACACTGCATTGCTGGGTTATCCGTCTGGTGCCGTTGTTGGACAAGGCATTCCGCCGGCATAAACGTTCGGTGGGTCGTCGATGGCGAATGGATGAAACTTACATCAAAATGAACGGGCAGTGGAAGTATCTGTACCGGGCTGTTGACACATCAGGCCAGACAATCGACTTTCTGCTCACTGCCAAACGTGATGCCGCCGCCGCATTGCGCTTCTTCCGCAAGGCCATACGTCATCATGGCGAACCTGAGGGGGTCACTATCGATAAAAGGGCTCTGTCGCGTTAAGGCGGCGTCAGGTAATATGCTGTTTTTTTTTGTAATGTTGCCTATTAATGTCTCTGATCAGGAATGCCTTTAAACGCTTGCATTATCCCATCGATATCATCGCGCAATGTGTTCGTTGGTATCTGGCTTATGCCCTTAGCTTGCGCAATCTCGAGGAAATGATGGCTGAACGCGGCATTGCTGTTGACCATGCCACACTGCATCGCTGGGTTATCCGTCTGGTGCCGTTGTTGGACAAGGCATTCCGCCGGCATAAACGTTCGGTGGGTCGTCGATGGCGAATGGATGAAACTTACATCAAAATGAACGGGCAGTGGAAGTATCTGTACCGGGCTGTTGACACATCAGGCCAGACAATCGACTTTCTGCTCACTGCCAAACGTGATGCCGCCGCCGCATTGCGCTTCTTCCGCAAGGCCATACGTCATCACGGCGAACCCGAGGGGGTCACTATCGATAAAAGTGGGGCCAACACAGCGGCTTTGGCCACGCTCAACGCCGACAAACCCGATGAGGAAACGATTACAGTGAGGCAAAGTAAGTACCTAAACAATCTGGTTGAGCAAGATCACCGCAATATCAAACGCCGGATAAGACCGATGCTGGGATTCAAATCGTTTCGACGGGCACAGGGGCTTTTGGCGGGCATCGAATTGATCCACATGATACGCAAAGGACAATATCAGCATCCGGAAAGTGAGGTATTGTCACCTGCGGAACAATTTTATCTGTTGGCTGCCTAAATAATCGGCAACACCCACTTTGGCTGGCCTGTGCCCGTTAATGCGACAGAACCCTTTAAGCCTTACTGACCTACTTTAAACGAACTGGTTTCGTTAAAGGACTTAAACAGTACCATGACCATGTTTGTTCGTGCCTACCTCCGTGCCTCAACCAGTGAACAGGACGCCCAGCGCGCCCGGGACATGCTTGAACGATTTGCCCGTGAGCATAAAATCACTATCTGTAACTATTATGCTGAAAATTAATCCGGTGCCCGCCTCGATCGTCCGGATCTGTTTCGTCTGCTGAAAGACTGCCAGCGTGGTGACGTTCTCCTCGTTGAAGATGTTGGAGAGCATGAAAAAGTGTGGGGCAATCATCGAATGAGTCTTCCGCTGGGGCTAAAATAACCAGCATCCTTTAGTCACCATGCTTGTTATCGGGGTTTGAGGGCCAATGATGTAAAAAACCACGCTAAGGAGATAATTTATTGTTTATGTTGAATGTGATGGCCCTGGTAACTATCAGGGCCGACTGCCATTGTCTCAGACTGCGTCAGAACTTCACGTTAACTTTTGCCCACAAGGTGCGGCCCGGTTCATTAACAGACGTATTCGCGGAATAGCCGAAACTGCTATTTCCAGCAAGGTTCAGGTGTTCACTGTAATCCTTGTTGAACAGGTTATCGACACCCGTGCTGACTTTGACGTACTTATTGACTTTGTACGCCGCATTCGCAGAAAAGACCGCAAAACCCGGGCTGGCGACAAAATCCTTGCCAACGACATTCCCTTCATTCTCGGCAATCCGGTTCTGGCTGCTGACCAGACGTAGCAAACCGGTACTGCTCCAGTCCCCTTTTTCCCATGACAGCCCTAGGCGGGCTTCCAGCGGTGGGATTTGTGGCAATGGTCTGCTGTCACGGGTATTTTCAGCCCACGAATAAGCCAGACTGGTCTCGGTTTTCCAACTGTCCGTCAGTTTATAACTGAAACCAGTCTCTCCCCCCATAATACGGGCATTAACGTTATCGGCTTCGCTAACGCGCGCATTGTTGGGATCATAACGGAACAGAATAAAGTCGTTAACATGCCCAACGTAGGCGGACACCCACCCGTTCAGTTTCTTGGTGCTGTACTGTGCACCTATATCCAACTGAGTGGTTTTCTCCGCTTTTACACTATTAAAGGCGCTGGTATTGCCACCAGGCCCATAGGTTGGAGAGAACAGTTCCCAATAATCAGGGAAACGCTCGGTATAACCCACACCGGCATACAGCATCAGTGGCATGTCTGCCAGCGAGTGTTCTATGCGGGCAAACCCGGCATGTAACACATCGTTGCGTCCTGCAAGGCCGGTGTCGGTAAAGTTATCTACCAACACACGATCCAGACGCGCACCGCTCACGACGTTATCTTGATCGGTGACTGTCCAGGTCAACTCACTAAAAACGCCATAATTACGGAAGCGAGCATCTTTCACCCAGCTATCGCTTTCTTTGTTACGGTGCGTGTTCTGCTGCATGTCTGCGCCGCTTTCAAGCTTGATATCACTCCACAGCCAGGTTCCCATCATGCGGCCACCGACGGTCCGGCGATCAAGTTGCATAGCCATGGGCATGCTCATATTCATGCTCGAACTGCTCGCCGTGTTCATTGAGGATGACATGTCCATAGCCGATGACGTCCCCATGCTCATTGATGAACTGTCGTGCATGGCGCCCATGGACGAACCCATGCCGCCCATTGACAGGCTGCCGGGGGTTCTCAGCGAGAAATTATCCATGATGTGATCGGCGTAGTTGTAATAAGTACTGGCTTCAAATTTGTCGAACACGTCCCCGATGTTGGACTTTTCAAAGCGCATCCCCAGGCTTTCGCGTTTGAATTGTGAACCATCCATACTGCGCCCGGCATAACGCGCTTCGCCATCGCCTTGCCCTGCGGTCAGCTCCAGCCAGGTGTCTTTATCCGGCGTCCACCCCAGTGCCATATCCGCGTTCCACTTATCCCACTGAGAAGGCACTCGCTGGTTGTTACCATCCTTGTAGTCGTCAGAACGTGATTTGTTACCGATCAAGCGCAGGTAACCTTGCTCATTCCCCAGACTGAGATCCGCATTTTGATCCCAACGATTATTTGATGCCCCGAGCAGGCTGGCATCACCCTGAATACCGGCTTTCTGAAAAGAAGGTCGCTCACGTTCGAAATGCACTGTCCCCGCAGAGTTACCCGGCCCCCAAAGCACCGTTTGCGGCCCCTTGGTCAGCGTCAGAAGATCATAACTTTCCGGTGAAATATAGGAGCTCGGTGCATCCATACGCGCGGGACAGGCTCCGAGCATTTCACTGCCGTTGGTCAAAAGGCGTAAACGCGAACCGAACATACCGCGAAAAACCGGATCGCCATTGGTTCCGCCGTTACGGATTTGAGAAAACCCCGGGATGGTTTTCAGATAATCAGACCCGTCACTGGCCGGAACCGGCTGGCGCGGTGTTTTAGGTGAAGTCACGATCGTCAGTGGAGAAATGGCCGGTGCAGTAACTACCATCACCGACACATCATCTGGGGTAGCAGCGCTATTCTGATGCTCTTCATAGCCGTCTTCAGCCTGAACAAACACGGGTAAGGTGAACATCAAAGCCATCACCGTTGCAAGCGGTGATAAAGAGAATCGAGTATTTTTCATGGTTAAAGCCTGTTTTTATCGGCCTGCCTTTCCCAAGCAGGCACTCGCTGACCACCATATGAAATGGCCAACATAAAGCGTCACAAAACGGTGAGCCTGTATCCGGCTCTGTTTCGTGCTCGGTGAATTATTGTCTTGCTGAACGGCAAAACTTAATGCAGTGAAAACAGGCTAGGCGGTGCTCGGGGCTGGTATTCGGAGTAACAAGCGGACAGTAACGGAGCAACAATGACAGGCAAAAACGGTGCCTGTGAAACAAGCCGTATCAGCCAGATAAAAGGAATGAAAACAGTCTGGATCAGCGGCAAGTGAATAAGGAGTTGACAATAGCCGCAGGCGATGTCCTCCATCGGTGAACTGCCCGGCTTTGAAACCAGGTGATGGGACATGCCCTGATCAATAGCGCAAGCAGAGCCTAAAGAAGAATGGAGATCATGCTCCATACCTGGCATGGCGTGATGCATGGCCGCCATATCAGGCATATTATTGTGTGTGCTGGTGATCGCTGCCGAACAAGGCTGACTGGCACGCTGGTGCTCCAGCGATTTCGAAATCACCGGGGCCAGGAACAGCATCAATATCGCCAGCAGAGACAGATAAATGGGGAACTGGCGGCGAGAAAGTAAAAAAAGCGATAGCAACCGAACAACCGCACTTTAAAAAAATGTTGCGCTATAGTACCGAATGAGGAAGGGGATTGTTACAAAAACTCTATTCATCTATCAAAATAAAGAAGTTGATCATGGTTCAATACGAAATCCCATCTCCAATCCTACACAAATCCGAAGGATCACCAGATGCTGTATCTGACGCTAAAAGTGGCAGAAAACCAACGTGCCCTATACGCAACTTGTAGATCCTGTCGTTCAGGTTAACCGGGACCATCACGGCGGCATATTCGGAGAAACCAAGCTTAAAGGGTTCTGTCGCATTAACGGGCACAGGCCAGCCAAAGTGGGTGTTGCCGATTATTTAGGCAGCCAACAGATAAAATTGTTCCGCAGGTGACAATACCTCACTTTCCGGATGCTGATATTGTCCTTTGCGTATCATGTGGATCAATTCGATGCCCGCCAAAAGCCCCTGTGCCCGTCGAAACGATTTGAATCCCAGCATCGGTCTTATCCGGCGTTTGATATTGCGGTGATCTTGCTCAACCAGATTGTTTAGGTACTTACTTTGCCTCACTGTAATCGTTTCCTCATCGGGTTTGTCGGCGTTGAGCGTGGCCAAAGCCGCTGTGTTGGCCCCACTTTTATCGATAGTGACCCCCTCAGATTCGCCATGATGACGTATGGCCTTGCGGAAGAAGCGCAATGCGGCGGCGGCATCCCGTTTGGCAGTGAGCAGAAAGTCGATTGTCTGGCCTGATGTGTCAACAGCCCGGTACAGATACTTCCACTGCCCGTTCATTTTGATGTAAGTTTCATCCATTCGCCATCGACGACCCACCGAACGTTTATGCCGGCGGAATGCCTTGTCCAACAGCGGCACCAGACGGATAACCCAGCAATGCAGTGTGGCATGGTCAACAGCAATGCCGCGTTCAGCCATCATTTCCTCGAGATTGCGCAAGCTAAGGGCATAAGCCAGATACCAACGAACACATTGCGCGATGATATCGATGGGATAATGCAAGCGTTTAAAGGCATTCCTGATCAGAGACATTAATAGGCAACATTACAAAAAAAACAGCATATTACCTGACGCCGCCTTAACGCGACAGAGCCGCGCAAGCTAAGGGCATAAGCCAGATACCGACGCACACATTGCGCGATGATATCGATGGGATAATGCAAGCGTTTAAAGGCATTTCTGATCAGAGACATTAATAGGCAACATTACAAAAAAACAGCATATTACCTGACGCAGCCTTAACGCGACAGAGCCATAAAAACGTATTACCTGTGTAATACGTTTTTATTCTTTTTGTATTACTAACATCATACAGGTGCAATAATATTGAGATGGCCTAACTGCCAGAACCGGTGCACTGGCGCCACACAGTGTGAAACTGACCACATCAGGCTCAAAAAGCCGCCTGGGTAATGGGCAACAGCGTCGGTATTGGATCTATTTTCAGGATGAAAGGCAGAAGCTCAATCCTGTCCTTGAAAACATACGCCTCCTCAAGGTTATCACAGAAGCACATAGTTTCCAGCGACACTTTGCCATTGAACGTTAAGTACCGGTTATCATCTTTTTTCATTACTCGGTAACCAATAATGCCCTGCTTTTTATCCGAATCGCGGACGATTTTATGTGCTTTCAGCGCTTCAGATTTAATTTGCTTCCAGTTCATCTTGTTAATATCTTTCATTTTATTTTCCTACTTTATCTCAATAGTTATGTGATGCAGCGCCATCAGCTTGTATTGACAATCGCTTTCGGATACCAACTGCCAGACACAACGGTCAAACAATTTCTCAACGCCGCGATATTTCCGGTTATTATTATATCGAGTTGGACGTGGTGCATCAGGAAACAGGGAATATCTGGAATCAACCCGCAGTATTCTTCACACTATGGCGCTAAAATCTGCCTTATCGATGACTATGTTACTATTGGCCAATGAAAACAACACCCACACCGCACGACGCACTTTTTAAACAGTTTTTGACACACCCAGAAACCGCTCGCGACTTTCTGGACGTACACCTGCCGCCAGCACTACGCCAGGTGTGTGACCTGAATACCCTGCGACTGGAGTCCGGCTCCTTTATCGAAGAAGATCTGCGTGCCTACTACTCAGACGTACTGTATTCGCTAAAAGCGGGGAAGGGTGACGGTTACATATACGCGCTGATCGAGCATCAAAGTTCGCCGGACAGGCATATGGGCTTTCGCCTAATGCGATATGCCATCGCCGCCATGCAGCGACACCTCGATGCCGGCAACGACAAATTGCCCCTAGTTATTCCCATTTTGTTCTATCATGGCCAGGTGACACCTTACCCTTACCCGATGAACTGGCTGCAAGAATTCAGTGAACCTGAACTGGCGGGACAACTCTACGGTAACGATTTTCCCCTGGTTGACGTGACGGTCATTTCTGATGACGAAATAATGACACACCGGCGCATGGCCATCCTGGAACTGTTGCAAAAGCACGTTCGCCAGCGTGACCTTGCCGAACTACTGGAACAACTGGTCACACTACTGCTTGCCGGTTACACTGATAATGAGCTGCTGACATCGCTGATGAATTACATGTTGCAGGTTGGCGACACGGCGGCACCGGAAAACTTTATTCGGGAGCTGGCGCGCCGCTCACCACAGCACGAGGAGGTATTGATGACGATCGCACAAAAACTCGAACAAAAAGGGATTGAAAAAGGCCGGTTGGAAGGTATCCAGCTTGGTGAAGCCAAAGGACGTCAAGAAGGTATGCTTGAAGGTAAACTTCAGGTTGCACGCTCCATGCTGGCGAACGGTATCGATCGCGACTCGGTAATGAGAATAACCGGCCTGACAGCTGACGACCTGGCACAAATCCGCCATTAATCATCCCAAATAACGGGCAGGGAAGACGTTGTCAGACAACATTGAACCGGACTCACCAAAAAACACTACTTCAGCGTTAAGCCACCTGGCATTTTGTGCGTTGGTGGCACTTGGCATAGCCCGTCAGGATGGCATGGCCGGAACACCTTACGCAGAAAATCTTTTTCTTATTCGCTGGCTCGCCACCGCACAGAGACAGAAGCGCTTCCCCAAAAGTGTCGCTATCGATATTACCTGGCTATTGGAACGGGGCCGAAAACACGGCGCGGCAGGTAAACTACGCCACTGAGACACTGAAAGATCAAGGCTGGGACAATTATGTAATGAACAGTCAGGAATGGAGATCCGGGACAATCCTGACTCCCCGTCAGGATAATGGCTTTTACGTCGAAAAATCCGCACTTAATGCCGCCTTTACATCCGATGGTCGCCACCTGCACCCTGTACCGTTTCGCATTATTGGCAACACGATGACCTTTATTCAGGTGATGGCGGCGTATTCTCTTCACGCAAGGGTTATCAACAGTGCCCTGGATCACCACACAGTCGTATTGGAACCGGTAGAGTATTCATACTCACATTGACGGTGCCAGTAGGAGGACATTTAAACAGTGTTCGCTCGATGAGACCAAGATCTATAAGTGCTTTGGCAAGTCCATCCGGCTTCTGAGCACCTCGTAGGGCGATCTGCGCCACGTCGAAGGTTAGAAACCACCGAACCGACGGTGACTATGATGAGCACGATACAAAATTAGGAGTTTTAGATGTCAGGGGTTGATTACCAAAAGCAGGCTCAAGACTATTACAGCAAGGCTCCTCTCATCATCCTGGGCAGTGGTGCGTCAGCTGCTCATGGCATGTCTGGAATGGGTGCACTTGCGAAGCACTTGGTCGAAAATACCGACACTTCGGGTTTGTCTGCTGCCGAGATTGTAGCTTGGGGGGAATTCTGCCAAGTCTTATTAAACGGTGTCGATCTGGAGTCGGCGCTGCATCAGGTGGCCGTTACTGAGGAACTGACCTCCAGAATTATCACAGCGACCTGGAAGCTCATCAGTTCAGAAGACATTCAAATCTTCCAGGATAGCCTTCAGAATCAAGCGATGTTTCCGCTGAGTCGCCTGCTGCGCCACATGTTCAAAAGCAGCCTCACCAAAATAAATATCGTTACTACGAATTATGACAGACTGGCAGAATATGCCTGCGATCAGGAGGGGACCCATCATTACACGGGCTTCTCACACGGATTTTTTCGTCAGCGCGCTGCACCGAATGAAATCATGTCTGCACGCAGAGTGAATATCTGGAAGGTTCATGGTTCTCTGGACTGGTTTAAATCGCCCCTTGAAGACATCGTCGCCCTTTCAAACATTCAAGGGATACCGGCTAACTATAAACCGGAAATCGTGACACCGGGCACTCAGAAATATCAAACAACGCATTTGGAACCCTATCGCTCGACTATTCACAATGCCGATTTGGCCATCAACGCTGCCAACTCTTTCCTGTGTATTGGCTACGGCTTCAATGACGAGCATATTCAGCCGAACATCATGGCCAAATGCATTCGTCAGAATACCCCGATCACGATTATTACCTATGCGCTCTCAGACGCTGCCAGGAAGCTCATCCTTGATGGCAAGGCGCATAATTACCTGGCAATAGAACGGGGAGCGACAGACGAGCAGTCCATCGTCTACTCCTCTTTGGATAAGACACCACTGATCGTTGAAAAAAACATCTGGAGTCTTGAGAGTTACCTGTCACTCATCATGTAGGGAGAAGAGATGCCGATATTTAATTTTCGGGATGAAGACGCGCTTGGAAAGGTGGCCTCCGTCGATACAGCAAACGTTATCGTGGACGTTGAAAATGTCGACCAGCTCAAAAGGTTGCAAGTCAACCATCTGGCCGTGCTCCAAAGCAGCAGGCCTGGACAGCATCTCATCGGCCTCATCACCCAGGTGACCCGCAAGCGTGGTATCGAGGACATTGCCAACGATGGTATTAGCGAACAGACCTCAGAACTCAATCTGTGCAAAATCGCCCTGATTGGCACGATGCTGGATCGTGACGGAGAAAGAGAAAACGTCTTTCGCCGCACTCTGGAAAGCGTTCCAGAAATCGACGCAAATTGCTTTTCGCTAGAGGGCGAAAACCTTACCAACTTTATGCGTACGCTGTCCAGCGTCTCAGCCAATGGCAATGCCCTGACGCTGGGCAAATACACGCTGGACGAACATGCCGTTGCATATCTCAATGGTAACAAGTTTTTCCAAC